>VGEM01000101.1 GCA_016869315.1 Alphaproteobacteria bacterium
ATTGCCCGGCCCTGGCCGCATAAAACCTCTACTTGCCGACGCTTCGCGACAATCTCTTCAGCCGTATGCCTCTTTCCCATCGCGGTCCTCCTTCAAAAAAACCATACCTCAGGATGGACCACTTCAAAGGGGGCACCTCATGACGGAGTGGCGCGCCACGCGGGCGCCGACGACTGCGCCGACGCCTGATTCGACGCGAAGTCCGTGGCGACGAGAATTCCGAAAGCACGGCGCGAGAGATGTAGCGGCATTGGCCTGCCGACAATTTTGTACCGGGTTGATTGTTAGTCTACAGCATGGTTGGACGCGGATCGAGTGGCGGCGGGTAAGGGCTTGCGGTCACGGGCGCAGGCGGCCTGTAGCCGGGCGCCGTTTTCTGACTTCAATGGCATCACCAGCGACGCGCCGATGGTGATGTTTCCCATCGGCGACGGCATGGCCGGAAAAGCGGAAGACACGCATCGTAACTTGCGCGCAAATACTTCCTACGTTGGCAGTGTCTCGATGGCCACCAAGCGCGAGTCCGCACTCGCCCAGCGTATCTTTCGCAAGGCCACATACTCCGGCGACTGATAGAACGCCGCAATGGCCTCCATGTCCGGAAACTCGATGATGACCGTGCGCCGGGGATTCCAGTCGCCTTCAAGAACTTTTGTTTGACCGCCCAACGCCACGTATCGCCCGCCAAACTTCTTGACGATCGCCGGGTTTGCCTCCTTGTAGGCCCTGTAGCTGTCTTGATCCTTCACATCGATGTCGGCAATCAGAAACGCTGGCATGCTTCAGGCCTCTTGGTTTGGCACGCGCCTTTGCTTGGTGGCTTGCACCGGGCACCGACTCTTCTAGAACGTGGCCGACACCCGAACACCGATATCCGGCTTCTCGGGCAGCGGTCCAAACGAACGCCGATGCGCTGTTCCGATATAGGGGTTCGTGCCGCCGACGTTACCATAACTCAGGTCGTTGGTGAGATCAGCGCGGAAAGTCCCGGCGCTCGAATGACCGTGGGTCCCCGGGTCTCGCGCTGCTCGCCCGCGGACATCGTTCGCGCCAGAATGATTTAGGGCGGCCTCAAGAAAGGCCGCCCTAAATCATGCGCTCACGATGGTTGCGGGGCACCGCATCCACCTTTGCAGAACAAAACTCGGAAACAAATAGATAGTTGGTAGCGGGAGCCGGCAATCAGCGATTCCTGGCCCTGGCGGAGGCGTGGCTGTAAAGTGAGATTCGGCCTATAAAACAAGGATAAGTGACCTGCCCCGATTCATCGGACCAGTTTTAGGGCGAGATTCCAGGCCCCTGGGACCGCGCCCCAAGCCACCCCATCCGAGATCATACCGCCGGTTCTCGCGACCATCCGATCTCACCTCGCTCACCATTGCAAAACGGTTATTCTGAACGGATCATTGGCTCGATCCGCCGAGAGTGCTTGGACCGCGCCAGCATCTCCGGCGCATCACATTTGCACCGAACGCTCAGATCGTATGCCCGTTACTACAATTGGGCTCGGACGCATCTGTCATTGGCGAAAGATTCACCAGTTCATCGAACTGTTCAGCACCGAGGCGACGTCGTCGCCCTCCCTTGACCGGCCCCCTGCGAGTGGTCCGGGTTGAATGTTAGTTTAGGGATCGATTTTCGACCAGTGGCATTCTGGCCGGCCGAGCGACCGGCCACGAGTCAGGCGAGGCCGGCCAGGAGACGACCTCCGGTGCCGGCGGCCTGTAACCCAGCGACGAATGCGGCCGGGCCGTGTTGTAGTACTTCCGCCATTGCTCGATCACGATCTTGGCCTCGGCCAAGGTGTAGAAGATTTCACCGTTGAGCAGCTCGTCTCTGAATCTGCCGTTGAACGATTCCACGTAGCCATTCTCCCACGGACTGCCAGGCTCGATGTAGGCGGCCTTGGCCCCGACGGCATCGATCCACCCGCGCACCGCCGAGGCGATGAACTCCGGCCCATTGTCGGAACGGATGTGACCTGGGATGTCACGAGCGATGAACAGATCACACAGGACAGAGATGACGTCGGTGGAATTGAGCCGCCGGGCGACCTTGATGGCAAGGCACTCCCGGGTGAACTCATCGATGATGCACAGCATGCGATACGCCTTCCCGTCATGGGTTCGATCAGCCACGAAGTCGTAGGACCAGACATGGTCGGGCCGCTCGGCTCTGAGACGGATGCACGACCCGTCATTCAGCCAAAGCCTGCCGCGCTTGGGTTGTTTGGCAGGGACCTTGAGCCCCTCACGCCGCCAGATGCGTTCAACCCGCTTGTGGTTGACCGTCCAGCCCGCCGTCTTCAGCTGCTCGGTGATCCGGCGGTAGCCGAACCGCCCGAACTGGCGGACCAACTCAATGATGTCCGCGACCAGCGCGGCTTCATCATCGGGCGTCGTCGGCACCTTGCGCTGCGTCGACCGATACTGACCAAGAACCCGGCAGGCCCGCCGTTCCGAGACCCCCAGTTCCTTGGTCACATGATCCACGCAGGCGCGGCGGCGTGCGGGGCTTAGAAGTTTCCCCGGGCAGCCTCTCGAAGGATCTGCGTGTCCAGCGTCAGGTCAGATACCGCACGCCGAAGCCGGGCATTCTCGGCCTCAAGTTCCTTCAGCCGTTTCACCTGATTGCCCTTCAGACCGCCGTATTCGTTCCGCCAGCGATAATACGTGACCTCCGTCACGCCAATCGCACGGATCGCCTCCGCGATTGCCCGGCCCTGGCCGCATAAAACCTCTACTTGCCGAAGCTTCGCGACAATCTCTTCAGCCGTATGCCTCTTTCCCATCGCGGTCCTCCTTCAAAAAAACCATACCTCAGGATAGACCACTTCAAAGGGGGCACCTCAGGCCGGCTTGATGAGAACCAACTTGTTTTGGTTGAACGATGACCAGTGGGCAGAGATTCAATCACTTCTTCCGACCAATGTGCGCGGCAAGCCGCGCAACGATGATCGGCAAGTCATCAGCGGCATCATTCATGATCTGAAGATCGGCTGTCGGTGATGCGATTGTCCGCAGAAGTACGGTCGCCCGAAGACGATCTACAACCGATTTACGCGTTGGGCGCGGCGCGGCATGTTGTGGGCGGGTATGGAGGTCGCGAGCTATCGACGCGCCCTCACCACGGCATGTTCGAGCCATCGTAGACCCAATATCGCCCCGACTTTTCCAGCGTCAGGCCGTCGATCACCTTTTTCATTCCGGCTGTCGAGGTCGCGACATCGAGATCGGCCTTGGGCCCACCCATGTCGGTTTTGACCCATCCGGGGTGCAGCGGAACCACAGTGATCCCGCGGGGGCGCAAGTCTTCAGCCATGGCGCGGGTGATCATGTTGAGCGCGGCCTTGGACGCACGGTATGCATAAAGTCGGCCGCCCATGCCGCCTGCCTTGATGGTGCCGATCGAGCCGGCGATGCTCGACAGATTGACGATCACCTTGCGCTGGCTGGCGGCGACGTTCTCGACCAGCACTTCGCACAAGCGCATCACTGCCAGCACATTGACGGCGTGAATTTTCCGCCAGTCGGCATAGTCGCTGGCGCCGAACTCCTGCAGCCCGCCCGGCTCGGTCATGATCGCTTTACCGTAGTAGCTGGCCATGTTGACCAGAACGTCGATGGCGACGCCCTTGAGCGTCGCGCCGAGGGCATCGATGGAAGCGATGTCTTCCATGTCGGCACGATGAAGCGTCACACGACCGTTCGACGCCGACGCCACGGCGGATAGTTCCGTCGCCCTGGCTGGATCGCGGCACACCGCCAGCACCCTCCAACCTTCGGCGGCGTAGAGCTTGAGCAGCCCGAGACCGAGACCACGGTTGGCGCCGGTGATCAAGAGGGCTGGCATGATCAATTCCGTTGGGTTGAGGCGACCGACTCAGGTTAGACTGCTGCAACGCCCAGGGGAACGCGGAGAAGCACCATGACATTGGACGAAATTGTCGGCGAAATGCAGAAGCAGTCCGACAAGTTGAAAGAGCTCAATCACACCGTCCTGTTCGATCTCGGCGACGAAGGCAAGGTGCTGCTCGATGCCACCGGCGACGCGGTCAAGATCACGCCCAACCCCGACAGCGACGATGCCGAGACCACGCTCGCGCTATCGACCGAGAATCTATTGAAATTAATGCAGGGCGATCTCAATCCGATGGTCGCCTTCACCATGGGCCGGCTCAAGGTGTTCGGCTCCAAGGGCATCGCGCTGAAGCTGTCGAGTTTGCTGGATAAATAAGCCAAGGCAGCGCCCAAATTAACCCTAATTACGATAATGATATCGACTTAATATACGATTCTTGATTCAGCACCAAACACACGTAATTTCACTTTTCGACAGCAACCGAGATGACCTCGCCTGCGGCAAAACTCGCCAAGTCGCTGGAGACGCTGGAGCGACTTCATCGCGGTGGGCGCACCTGCGTGCGCTCGCCCTGTTTGGCTTTGGCCTGGTTGGGTTAGGCGCGTCCCGACGACGGAAAGCGGCGTGATTCACTCGTCACTTCGTCTTTAGATTTTCACGCAAAGGCCCCGACCCACGTCGGGGCCTTTAATGTTTTGAAGATAAATTATTGGCTCGCGGTATTGCCCGCCGTCCGTTGAAAAAAGCCATGGTTGCGTGTAGGATTAAATCCTACTCGCTGTTCCGTCTCTATTGGGGGATGTGCCCGTGCGTTCAACCCAACAATTCAGCATCACGCTGCCAAACGACCTCGCCAGCCGCGTGCGTTTGAAAGTCGAATCCGGCGCCTACGCCACCGAAAGCGAAGTGATTCGCGATGGCCTGCGCGCACTTGAGGCGCGCGACAAATTATTCGAGCAGTGGCTGCTGCGTGACGTCGTCGCCAGCTATGACGCGACAAAGGCGAAGCCCAATCGTGGCATCTCACCGAAATCGGTGCGCACCATGCTGGCGAAGGCCGATCGTCGCGTGCGGCGAAATAAATCGGCAACGTGAAGACCTACGCCGTCACGTTTTCGCCGGAAGCCACCCGACACCTCGAATCGATTCATGCCTTCATTTCGAGCCATGCCGGGCCGGATACTGCACGCAAATTCACCGCCGCGCTTGTGGACTATTGCGAGACGTTTTCGACATCACCGTTGCGCGGAACCCGACGCGACGACCTCCGGCCGGGACTGTGAACTGTCGGGTTCAAGCGACGGGCCACAATCGCTTTCGCGGTCTTCGGGCGAACGGTGACGATCCTCGGAATTTTCTACGGCGGTCGAGACTTCGCGGCGACAATGCTATGACCATCACGAGTCGCGCCAAATCGGCCCCCAAGAGCTTGTGCGCCAGCGGCGCAGATACGATGTCCGCCGCCCCGCACCCAGTGGCATCGTCCGCCAACTCCTTGATTCTGGCTCCTGATTCTACTGCTTGCCTCATCATGGCAACGAGTGACGTTAACGTCACCAGACACCATTGCGCTATCCGTTGCTGCCAGTAGCGTTAGGTCCAAGACGCCGGATCAACCGGCGCATCACCAGCACCGAGGGACCTTTTGTGAACGGCGCTACCTCATCCACGCCCCGCTTTCCGTGGCTCAAGAATTACCCGTCCTTCGCGCCGTGGGACGCGCCGTTGCCTGTGGTCCCGGCCTTCGCGGGGTTCCTGAACGCGGTCAGGAATTACCCGGAGAATGTCTGCCTCGAGTTCATGGGCAACTTCTGGACCTACGCCGAAGTCGGCCACATGGCCGCGCGCGCGGCCAAGGGGTTGCAGGATCTCGGCGTCACCAAGGGCGCCCGCGTCGCGCTGATGCTGCCCAATACGCTCTATTACGTCGCGGTCTACATGGGCACGCTGATGGCTGGCGCCACCGTCGTCAACGTCAACCCGCTCTACGCCGAGCGCGAACTTGAACATCTCGTCAAGGATTCCGGCGCCGACATTCTGATTACGCTCGATCTTGGTTCGATGTATCCGAAAGCGCACAAGATCCTGACCTCGACCAAGCTCAAGAAATTGATCGTCTGCTCGATGGCCGACGCATTGCCGTGGCGGTCAGGCGTGCTGTTCAGTGTTTTCAAACGTGGCTCGGTCGCCAAGATCGACGATGCGCCCAACATCATGTGGTTCGACGATTTGCTATCGAACCGCGGCGACTACGTGAAGCCCGCCATCGACTGCCACAACGATGTCGCCGTGCTGCAGTACACCGGCGGCACCACCGGTGTGCCGAAGGCGGCAATGCTGAGCCACGCCAACGTCGCCGCCAATACACACCAAGTCGCGCGCTGGCATAAGAATCCCGTGCTCGGCGAAGAACGCTTTCTTGCGGCGATCCCATTCTTTCACGTCTTCGCCATGACGGTCGCGATGCTGTCCGCCTTTGAGTACGGAGCCGCCATCATCATGATGCCGCGCTTCGATTTGAAGGATTGCCTGAAGACGATTCACAAGCGCAAACCCACCTGCTTCCCCGCCGTGCCGACCATCTTCATGGCCATCAATAACGCGCCCGATGTGGCCAACTACGACCTCACGTCCATCAAACTTTGCATTTCGGGCGGCGCGCCGTTGCCGGTCGAGGCCAAGAAGGAGTTCGAGCGAATCACCGGGTGCGTGCTGGTGGAAGGCTATGGCCTGAGCGAAACCTCACCGGTGGTCTGCACCAACCCGACCGAGGGCGAAAACAAAGCGGGCAGCATCGGCCTGCCGATGCCGGGCACCATCGTCGAAATCCGCTCGCTCGACACTGGCGATCCGGTCCCCATCGGCGAGCGCGGCGAGCTGTGCGTGCGCGGCCCGCAAGTGATGATGGGCTACTGGAACAAACCGGACGAAACCGCGAACGTGCTGAAAGACGGGCTTCTGCGGACCGGCGATGTCGCGATCATGGACGACCAGGGCTATTTCTTCATCGTCGATCGCATCAAGGATATGATCAACTGCTCGGGTTACAAGGTGTACCCACGCGTGGTCGAGGAAGCGATCCACCTCCATCCCGCCGTTGCCGAAACCACTGTCATCGGCATCGACGACAAGTATCGCGGCCAGGCGCCCAAAGCCTTTGTCAAATTGAAAGCGGGCACCAAGCTGACCCAGGACGAACTGCTCGTGTTCCTGAAAGACAAGCTATCGCCGATGGAGCGTCCAGCCGAGATCGAGTTCCGCGACGTCCTGCCGAAGACCCTTATCGGCAAACTGTCGAAAAAGGAACTCAAAGAGGAAGAGAAATCCAAGTCGGGCGGAGCCACGGCATGAGTACGCCCCGCCTTGATGCCGACAATGATCGCCGCGGCGACGAACGCCCCGGCGAGCTCTATTCCACAGCCGAATTGGCCGAGGCGGCCGGCGTCACAGCACGTACGGTGCGTTTCTACGAAACTCGCGGACTGCTGAAACCGCGCCGGGCCGGCGCGATCCGCGTGTTCAGTTATGTCGATCGCGCCCGGCTATCGCTAATCCTGCGCGGCAAGCGATTGGGGTTCTCGCTTCGCGAGATCGGCGACTACCTCGATCTCTACGGCGCCGATCGGCAACAGTCCGGTCAACTCACTTATGTGGTCGACAAAAGCCGCGAGCGCATTGCCGAGCTGGAAGGAAAAATGCGCGACCTGCAGGCGACCATCAAAGAACTCCGCAAGATCGAACACGACGCGCTCAAGCATCTTCGCACGCGGCGCTTAAAAACCGCGCGCAAGTCCAATTCACCACCAACATCACGCCTTGCACCTAGGGAGACTTAATCATGGTCAACGTTGTTATTGCCGGCTACGCCCGCTCGCCGTTCACGCTCGCCAACAAGGGCGCGCTCAAGAAAACCCGCCCCGACGATCTCGCCGCGGCGGTGGTCAAGGGCCTGGTCGAACGGACCAAAGTCAAAACCGCCGACATCGAAGATCTTGCGCTTGGCTGCGCCTTCCCCGAAGCCGAGCAAGGCCTCAACGTCGCGCGCAACATCGTTTTCCTGGCGGGACTGCCGAACACGGTCGCCGGCGACACCATCAACCGGTTCTGCGGTTCGTCGATGCAGGCGATCCATCAGGCCGCCGGCGCCATCGCCATGGGCGCGGGCGAGGTCTTCATCTGCGCCGGCATCGAGAGCATGAGCCGTGTCACGATGGGTGGCTTCAATCCGATGCCGAACCCGAAGCTGGTCGAGGCCGGACACCAGGCCTATATCGGGATGGGTGACACCGCCGAGAACCTCGCCAAGAAGTACAATATCTCGCGCAAGGAGCAGGAAGAGTTCGCGGCCGAGAGCCACAAACGCGCTGCCGCCGCCCAGGCCGCCGGCAAGTACAAGGACGAGATCGTCGCCGTGGCGGGCGACGGCGGCATGGTGGACAGCGATGGCTGCATCCGCCCCGACACGACAACGGAAGCACTCGCAGGCCTGAAGCCGGCCTTCAACGAAAAAGGCACGGTCACCGCCGGCACGTCGTCGCCGCTCACCGACGGCGCCTCGGCCGTGCTGGTGTGCAGCGAAGACTACGCCAAGAAGAACGGCCTGACGCCGCTGGCCCGCATCAGGTCGTTCGCGGTGTCGGGTTGCGCGCCCGAGATCATGGGCATCGGCCCGGTCGAAGCAACCAAGAAGGCCCTCGCCCGCGCCGGGTTGAAACTCGATCAGATCGACATCATCGAGCTGAACGAGGCCTTTTCGGCGCAAAGCCTTGCGGTGGTGAAGGACCTGGGCGTTGATCTCAAGAAGACCAACATCGATGGCGGTGCCATCGCCCTCGGGCACCCGCTCGGCGCCACCGGCGCCCGCATCACCGGCAAGGCGGCAGCGTTGCTGAAGCGCGAGAAGAAGAAGTACGCGCTGGCCACCCAGTGCATCGGCGGCGGCCAGGGCATCGCCACCATTCTGGAAGCGGTCTGAGCAGGAGCAGCCATCATGGCCGAAATCAAAAAAGCGGCGGTGATCGGCGCCGGCGTCATGGGCGCCGGGATCGCCGCGCACCTGACCAACGCCGGCATCCCGACCCTTCTGCTAGACATCGTCCCCAAGGACGCCAAGAACCGGAACGCGATTGCCGAAGGCGCCATCAAGAAGTTGGAGAAGGCGGACCCGGCCGCCTTCATGAGCAAGCGGAATTCGAAACTGCTGACGCCGGGCAATACCGAAGATCACATGAACATGCTCGCCGACTGCGACTGGATCGTCGAAGCGGTGATCGAGCGGCTCGATATCAAGCAGAACCTCTACAAGGCCATCGACAAGCACCGCAAAAAAGGCTCGATCGTCTCGTCGAACACCTCTACCATCCCTTTGAAGGAACTGGTGACGGGGCTGCCTGAGTCTTTTGTGTCCGATTTTCTGATCACCCACTTCTTCAATCCGCCGCGCTACATGCGCCTCCTCGAAGTGGTCGCCTCGGATAAGACCCGCAAGGACGCGGTCGAGCTGATCAAGGCCTTTGGCGACATCAACCTCGGCAAGGGCGTCATCGTCTGCAAGGACACGCCCGGCTTTATCGCCAACCGCATCGGCACCTATTGGATGCAGTGCGGCGTGGTGGAATCGATCAAGGCGGGGTTGACCGTCGAGGAAGCCGACGCTGTCGGCAGCCGGCCGTTCGGGATTCCGAAGACAGGTTTTTTCGGTCTGATGGATCTGGTCGGCATCGATCTGATGCCGCACGTGGCCAAGTCGATGCAGTCGTTGCTGCCCAAGACCGACGACTACCAGCGCATCCATGGCGAGCCCGCGGTCATCACGACCATGCTCAAGAACGGCTGGATCGGCCGCAAGGGACCGAGCGGGTTCTATAAGGTGAGCAAGAGCGCCGACGGAAAACGCTCGAAAGAAAGCATCAATCTCAAGACCGGCGCTTATGGCCCGTCGGTGAAGGCATCGCTCGAAAGTCTCGATGCGTCGAAGAAGGGCGGCCTTAAGGTGCTCGTCGAGCACGCCGACAAAGGCGGCCAGTTCGCCTGGAAAATGGCGAGCCAGGGCCTTGCCTACGCAGCATCGCTGGTGCCGGAAATCGCCGACACCATCGTCGATGTCGATGAGGCGATGCAGGACGGCTACGCCTGGGACGCCGGCCCGTTCGAGACCATCGACAAAATGGGCGCCAAGTGGTTCGCCGAGAAACTCGGCAAAGCCGGCATCGCCATACCGGCGATGCTGAAGCTCGCCGCCGAGAAAGGCGGCTTCTACCGCGTCGAGAACGGCAAGCTGCAGTATCTGTCCACGTCGGGCGCTTATGCCGACGTCAAACGCGCGGCGGGCGTGCTCAAGCTCGCCGACATCAAACGCGCCGGCAAACCGCTGATCAAGAATCCGTCGGCGCGGGTGTGGGATATTGGCGACGGCGTGCTCTGCTTTGAGTTCGCCTCGAAGATGAACGCGCTCGATCCGCTGATCATGGCCGCCTACAAGGACACCATCAAACTCATCAAGTCGAAACCGGCCGAGTGGAAAGCGCTCGTCATCCATAACGAGGGACCCAACTTCTCCGTCGGCGCCAACATCGGCCTCGCATTATTCGCCGCCAACATCGCCGTGTGGGGCGAAATCGAAAGTCAGGTCGAGGACGGTCAGAAAACCTATCTCGCCCTCAAGCAGGCCCCCTTCCCGGTGGTCTCGGCGCCCATGGGCATGGCCTTGGGCGGCGGCTGTGAAATCCTGCTGCATTCGACCGCGATTCAGGCCCATGCCGAAACATATACGGGGCTCGTCGAGGTCGGCGTCGGGCTGATCCCCGGCTGGGGCGGCTGCAAGGAGATGCTGCTTCGTCTCAAGGCCGACAAGAAAATGCCGGGCGGGCCGATGCCGGCCGTCGCCAAGGCCTTTGAATTGATCGGTACGGCGCATGTGGCGAAGTCGGCGTTCGAAGCGCGTGAAATGGGCATCTTGCGCAAGTCCGACGGCATCACCATGAACCGCGATCGCGTGCTCGCCGATGCCAAGGCCAAAGCGCTCGAACTGGCGAAGAACCACGTCGTGAAGAAGGACGAGGTGATTTCGCTGCCCGGCGCAACCGGCATTGCGGCGCTGAAGCTGGCACTGACGGTATTTGTCGCGCAAGGCAAGGCAACACCGCACGACCAGGTGGTGTCGCTGGCGCTCGCCGACGTCCTCACCGGCGGAAAGACCGATCACACC
>VGEM01000102.1 GCA_016869315.1 Alphaproteobacteria bacterium
CAAATTCTTCAACGTCTATGGCCCCAACGAATTCCATAAGGGGTCACAAGGAAGTTTGGTTCCTCAAATTCACGCCGTTGCCAAGAGAAACGAGCCGTACCCCCTGTTCAAATCTCATCGCGCCGGCATTGCCGACGGCGAACAGAAGCGCGACTTCGTCTTTGTCGATGACTGCTGCGACGTCATGCTGTGGCTGGCCGAGCAGGACAACGCCTCCGGCCTGTTCAATCTCGGCACCGGCCGAGCGCGGACGTTCCTCGATCTTGCCTTTGCCGTCTATCGTGCGACGGGCGTCGAGCCGCGTGTGACGTTTCGCGATACGCCGATCGAGCTTCGCGCGCACTATCAGTACTTCACCGAAGCCAAGATGGACCGGTTGCGCGCCGTGGGTTACACCAAGCCATTCACCATGCTTGAAGACGGCGTCGAACGAACCGTGCGAGACTTTCTGAACCAGCCCGACCCCTATCGTTGAGATCCTGCCGTGTTCGTTATCCCCTTTCCACAGATCGACCCCGTCATCATCGAAGTCGGACCGTTGGCGGTCCGGTGGTATGCCGTCGCATGGCTCACGGGATTGTTTGCCGCCATCGCCTACGGCAAGCGTTGGGTCCAACAAACGCCAAACCTGATGTCGCCTGCTCAGGTCGAAGATTTCATGGTCTGGTCGCTACTTGGCGCGATGATTGGCGGGCGACTCGGTTATGTCTTCTTCTACAAGCCGATGGAGTACATCGCCAACCCGATGGATATCATCAAGACATGGGAAGGCGGCATGTCGTATCACGGCGGCCTCCTGGGCGTGATCGCCGCCATCATGCTATTTGCGCGGAAGAACAAGCTTGAGCAGTGGCATGTATCGGATGTGGTCGGTTGCTCCATACCCATTACTTTAGGCATTGTCCGCATTGGCAATTTCCTAAATGGCGAATTGTGGGGCCGCCCTGCACCCGACTTGCCCTGGGCAATGGTTTTTCCAGGTGGTGGGGATATCCCGCGGCATCCCAGCCAAATCTACGAGGCTTTCCTGGAAGGCGCCGTTCTGTTCTTGATCCTCCGTGCGCTAGGACAACGCGAGACCATTCGTTCGCGACCCGGAATTCTGACCGGCGCGTTCTTGATCGGCTATGGCAGTCTCAGAATCTTTGTCGAGTTTTTCCGCCAGCCCGACGCCCATCTCGGTTTCTTGTCGTTCGGCACGACCATGGGCCAATGGTTGTCGGTGCCGATGATTCTGTTCGGCATCTACTGTGTCTGGCGCGCGAAGCCCGTCACCCCCAAGGCATGACAACCCTCGCCGCGGAACTTAGACAGCGCATCGCCGCCCAGGGCCCGATCACGGTCGCGGACTATATGGCGGCGTCGAACGCGGCTTACTATCGACGAGACGACGTATTTGGCGCGAACGGCGACTTTGTCACGGCACCCGACATCAGCCAGGCGTTCGGCGAACTGATCGGTTTGTGGACGGCGGTGACGTGGCAAGCCATGGGCGCCCCTTACCCGTTTCGACTGATCGAGTGCGGCCCGGGTCGCGGTACGTTGATGCGCGACTTGCTGCGCGCCACGGCAAAGATCGCCGGCTTTCACGCCGCCGCCGACATTCACCTGGTCGAAGCGAGTCCCTATCTGAGGTCGTGCCAGGCTTGGGCGCTCGGCGACCGTGAAGCGACGTGGCACGGGACAATCGACTCTCTGCCCGCGGGGCCGGCGATCGTCATCGCCAACGAGTTTCTCGATGCCTTGCCGATCCGCCAGTTCGAAAAGCACGCCGACGGCTGGCGCGAACGCAAGATCGGGCTTGGGCCGGACGGATACTTTGTCTTCGTCGCGGCAGCGCGGTCCGACGTCCCGGACGCGGATGGCCTCGCCGCCGACGTGGGGGCTGTTTTTGAGATTTGCGAGCCGGCGCGCGCCTGGGCTGCGGCCCTGGGCCGGCGACTTGCCCGCGACGGCGGCGCGGCTCTGGTGGTCGATTACGGACATCGCACCTCGGCCGTTGGTGACACGCTGCAGGCCGTGCGCCGACACGGGTACCATCCGATCTTTCGATCTCCGGGCGAGGCCGATCTCACCGCACATGTCGATTTCGCCGCCGTGGCTGCCGCGGCGCATGCGACCGGCGCCGTCTGTCACGGACCCGTCGAACAAGGACTGTGGCTGCGCCGGCTCGGGATTCAGGTCCGCCAGACGCAACTGACCGCGGGAAAATCCGAAGTGGTGGCGCGCGAGATCAGCGCCGGTATTCGCCGCCTGATCGAGCCCGACGGCATGGGCATGCTGTTCAAGGTGCTGGCGCTCGGCCATCCCTCGCTGGCGTCGCTGGAGGGTTTCGCGCAGGATGGCGGTCCATGATCACCGTTGACGCCCTGTCAAACCTCGCCGGCATTCGCCACGGTTTCTTTACGCGGACTGCTGGCGCCTCGGATGGAATTTACGCCTCCAATAACTGCGCCTTCGGATCCTCTGACGATGCGGCAATGGTGGCTCGCAATCGCGCCGCCTGCGCCGCACGCCTCGGCGCACCGGCCGAGGCACTCGTCACCGTCAAGCAGAAACATACCCCCGACGTCGTTGTGGTCGACCGCGCCTGGACCTGGCACGACGCGCCGGTTGCCGACGCGCTGGTGACACGTGTGCCCCAACTCGCGATCGGCATCCTCACCGCCGATTGTGTGCCAATTCTGTTGGCCGACCCGGCGCAGCGCGTGATCGCCGCCGTGCACGCCGGATGGAAAGGCGCCTTCGGTGGGGTTATCGCCGCCGCTCTCACAGCCATGGCCCGGCTTGGCGCTTCCCCCGAGAGAATTGTCGCCGCGATCGGGCCCGCAATCGGTCAGGGCTCTTATGAAGTCGGCCCCGAATTCATGGCGCGTTTCACGGCCCATGATCGGGCGTTCGCAAAATACTTCACCCCGCCGAAGCCAAACGGCCACACCCATTTCAATCTGATCGACTTCGTCCGTGATCGGCTTATTAATGCCGGCATCGGCAAAGTGGTCGGCGGCACATGGGATACCTGCGCGCGGGAGGATTTGTTCTTCAGCTATCGCCGCGCGACCCTACGTGGCGAGCCCGACTATGGCCGGCAGCTTTCGGCCATCGCGCTGAGCGGATCGGCGTCATGAGATACGGGTGGCTGCTGATGGCTCTGGTCATCGCCGGCTGCGGTGCCGTACCCCAGCCGTTCCGTGGCACGGCCAAGGTTACCTCGGACCTCGCCTTCCTCGATGTTCCGTCCGCCGTTGGCATCGCGGTGGTGCCGGTCCGTGGCGCGCCCGACCCATTCAATGGACAATTGACCGCTGCCGTCGCCGCCGAATTGGAGCGGCGCGAGATTCCGTCACAGGCGGTGACCGAGAATCGCGGTCTCGGGTTCAGCCTGGTCGGCAAAGTCAGTTCCGCCGACATCGCCAATGGCCAGGCCTCGCTTGCCGTGCGCTGGACATTGCGATCGCGCCGCGGCGCCGACTCGGGGTCCTATACCCAGCGCTTCAGCGTGCGCGCGCTCGAATGGCGCGAGGGCGGCATCGAGGCCGCGAATCGCATGGGGCGCGATGCCGCCGAGGTGGTCGTGGCGATGATCGAAGGCTCGGGGAGTCTGACCACAGGTCCCGCAACCGCCGATCGCCCGCCGCCGCAACCGCCTTCCGCGACGCCGACCTACGCGAAATTTTCGGTGCGTCCGGTGGAAGGCGCTCCAGGCGACGGTCGTGAAGCGCTGCAGGCCGCGCTGGCCCAGGCGCTGGCCGCCAAGGGCATCAAGCGAGACGACGTTTCGCCCGACGTGATCCTGATCGGCCGGGTTGATGTGACACCCTCGGGCCAGGGCAAGGATTTTGTCGAAATCGCCTGGCGGGCGATCACCCAGGACGGCCGCGACCTGGGCGAGGCCAAATTGACCAACACCATTCCCCGCGGCGCGTTGTCCAACCGCTGGGGGCCGACGGCCCTGACCATCGCCGATGCCACCTTGCCGGATATCATGCAATTGCTGGCGGCGGCGCCTCGCTTCTGATCGGGGCGTGGCGGCAGAGGCACATCGCACCAAGCCCGATTTATCCACAGGGAACAGCGGTTTACAGCGCCCGGTCCCATTGTTAGTTTGCACCGCGCTTCGGGCACTGGGGTGGTGTTCCGAACCGCACCCTCGCCGATCGGCTCACCATGAAAATTATCGCCGGCAACAGCAATCGACCTCTGGCCGAGGCCATTGCCGCCTGTTTGCAACTGCCGCTGACCAACGCCAGCATCAAGCGCTTCTCCGACATGGAGATTTTCGTCGAGATTCACGAAAACGTGCGCGGCGAAGACGTATTCGTGATCCAGGCGACCTCCTATCCGGCAAACGACAACTTGATGGAATTGCTGATCACGCTCGATGCATTGCGCCGCGCATCCGCGCGCCGCATCACGGTGGTGATGCCTTATTACGGCTATGCCCGGCAGGATCGTAAAACCGGCGGCCGCACGCCCATCACCGCCAAGCTGGTCGCCAATCTGATCACGCACGCCGGTGCGGCTCGTGTGCTGACCCTCGATTTGCATTCAGGTCAGATCCAGGGCTTCTTCGATATACCGCTTGATAATCTTTACTCCGGCCCGGTGTTCGCCGACGACATGCAGGCCCGATACAAGGGCCAGGATCTTGTCATCGTCTCGCCCGATACCGGCGGCGTGGTGCGCGCCCGCGCCGTCGCCAAGCGACTGCATGCCGACCTCGCCATTATCGACAAGCGCCGCGAGCGCGCCGGGTCGTCGGAGGTCATGAACATCATCGGCGACGTCAAAGACCGGCCCTGCATCCTAGTCGATGACATCGTCGATTCAGCAGGTACCCTATGCAACGCCGCCGTCGCCTTGATGCGCGAAGGCGCCAAAGCGGTTTCGGCCTATGTCACCCATGGCGTGCTGTCGGGTGGCGCGGTCGGCCGCGTGACCGCCTCGCCGCTCAAGGAACTGGTGATCACCGATTCGATCCAGGCGACCGAGGCCGTGCGCCTCGCCGCCAACATCCGCCAGCTCACCATCGCGCCGCTCAAGGCCGAAGCCATCCGCCGCATCTCGACCGAAAGCTCGGTCTCCAGCCTGTTTGCGTAAATCCGCAAAGGTTTGTCTCGGTGTCGACTTGCCGGGCGAACGCGACTAAGTCCAACGTGCACGATGTACCGAGCTGGCCGCAGACGCCGGAAGCTCAAATCCAAACTTAACCTCGCTCAATTGCCAAAGCCGAAGGCAATCGCCTCGCCGCCCGACCACCACCCGAGCAGTATCCGTCATGGCCGCATGACTCTGCGGGCCATCCGCGTATGATCGCGGCAACCGAGACCGGAATTGGGGAATATCCATGT
Organism: Alphaproteobacteria bacterium; assembly: GCA_016869315.1. GTDB lineage: Bacteria > Pseudomonadota > Alphaproteobacteria > Rhodospirillales > Rhodospirillaceae > VGEM01. The sequence goes on from VGEM01000102.1 coordinate 5,352, forward strand.
TGATTTTGAGCCAGGCCGCGTGGTCGCCGAACGCCAAGACGCCGTTGGCCGATCTCATCGGCGCCGCCGTGCGCGAGGCGACCCGTCAGGACACCGAGGCCAAGCCCGAGATTCTTCTGCTGCTCCCGCACGCCCCAATCGCCCGCGGCAAGGCGCCGGCCGAAGCGTCGGCGGCGAAAACCTTGGGCGCCCTCGCCAAGAAGGCGAAGATCTGGCTCGCGGGTTCGGCAACCGTGATGGCCGCAAAAGCCAAAGCGGCGCAGTCGATCGGCTTTCTGTTCGGTCCCGACGGCAAGCAGCTTCTCCGCATGCCGAAGATTTCGCCGGACCTGGTGGAAGGGTTCTCCGACACCACCAGCGCGCTCGGTCGGGCAAATTCGTTTCCCGTCGCCAAGCTGCCCTTCGCCCAAGTCGGAATCCTGGTCGGCGAAGACATCATTTACGCGCACTACGCCCGCTCGCTGACCTGGCATGGCGCCGAGATCATTCTCAATCCCTGCATCGAGCGCAGCGATCAGCACTTTCCGATGCGCGCTCTGTCGCGCTTCGGCCGCGCCGGCGAAAACCGCGCTTATGTTGCGACCGCGAGCCCGAGCTCGATGGTGGACGGCGGCCAGGTCGTGCAGTTGCCGCAGGCGACCGCCCTGTACCATTGGGAGCGCGAAGAAGTGAAGAGCCGGGGCGGCGAGACCTTTATCATTCCCGATCTCAATATCGACTGGCTGCGTCGCTCGCGCGCCACGCCCGAAGGCAGCTTCCCGGCCATTCTGCGCGCCGACGTTTACGGCCGCGGCTATAAAACCCGTGCCGGCGCCGCGAAGTCGGCGCCAGCGCCGACCAATCGCAAAAGCTGGCAGGCCGCAGCCTCGGCCCGCCTTGCCGCTGAAGCGTCCACCATCGGGCCGCAACGCGCGGAGTACGAGGAACAATACGACGTTCTCGTCATGCAGACCGTGCCGCGGCTGATCCCGCTCGGGACCAACAACGCCCGGGAGGTCATCAAGCTGAACCTGAAAGACTCACTCGACCTCGCCGCCAGCCGCGCCGCGGTGCCGTCCGTGCGGCTCGTGGTGTTCCCGGAGTTCTGGCTGACGGGCCCGGGCGGCATCGGCGGCATTCAGCGCTTTGTGCGCGACATGGAGAAGATGGCGATCAGCTATCCCGACGAAGTGTTCGATCTCGTCGGCGCGTTCGCGCAGAAGTACAACGTATATGTCGGATTCCAGAATTTCGAAGTCCATCCCAAGTTGCCGGGCCGGGTCTTCAACTCGGCGTTCCTGATCGACGATTCCGGGAAGCTGGTGCACACCTACCGCAAGAACCAATGCGCCGACGTCTGGGGCTTCCTGCCCGACACGACGCCGGGCTCGATCCTCGACAAGTATCTCGACACGTTCGGCTACGAGGCGCTGTTCCCGGTGGCCGATACCAAGATCGGCCGGCTCGCCAATATGATCTGCTTCGACAACATGCATCCCGAAGTGGCCTTTGGCCTTCGCATGGCCGGCGCCGAAGTCATCCTGCATTCGACGTCAGAACCCCATGGCGGCGAGGGCCGCCGTGCCTGGGACAACGCCCGGCGCCTGCGCGCGTTCGAGAACGGCTGCTACATGGTTTCGGCCATCGACGGCGGCGAATACAAGTCGGTCGAGTCCGAGATCATGACCTTCTTCCGCCGCGGCCACAGCCGGATCATCAACTACGACGGCACCATCCAAGGCACCGTCGACGGACCGGGGCCGGTCGTGTTTCGTGGGCATATCGATCTCGCCGGCCTGCGCCGCAACCGCGCCAATCCGCGCACCAACTACGCGCTGTGGAACGATGCCAAGGTCTACGCCGATCAGTATTCACCCGACATCGGCTTCCCGTCGAACCTATGGGCCGGCGACCCCTACGAAAATCCCTACATCGGCGCCAAGCAGCTGCGCGCCGTGATCGATCGGTATCTGGAGAAGGGCATTTTCGTGCCGCCGATATCGCAAGTGGGTTCGGACCGGTATCGGACCAGCGATCAGGTGTGAGGCTCGCTCACGCCACGTCGAGTTTCTTGGATCTGATTAAGCCCAGCGGATTGGCCGTCTCGTAGAACAGCCGATCCGCGCCGGCGTGTCGGCGGCCGTCACCTGCCCGGTGAGTGTCGCGGGAGCGGCCCCGATGCGCCGCCGCCTATTCGTCTTTCAGCACCACGCGATCGTAGGCGATCCCACTTGGAATCAGCGGCAGCTCCTTGACTCTTGGTCCAACAGCATAGAACCGACGGAACTCAAGCAACCAGACCCCGGGCACGGCCGCGTGGGTCGCGGCCATGGCGCGCTGCAGGCCGGCCCGGCGCCTATCCGCATCCATCTCACCCGCGACAGCATCGAGCGCCGGAGAGACCGCGGGGTCGCAGAAAAAGGGCGCCGGCTTGAGGCATGACGAAATCCGCATGATCCGCGACGGATCGCCATAGACGGAGGCGTCCCAGATCAGCGGAAACATGTCGGTGTTACCCCAGTTGCCGGACGCCAGCTTGTTGAGAAAAGCCGGGAACGGATTCATGCCGACGTCGACGGCGATCCCGACCACGGCCAAATCCTGGGCGATCTTCTGATACATGGTCGTCTCGAACGGCGTCGCGCCGACGATGTCGAGTTTCAGCTTCACCCCGCCGGCTGGGACGGCTTCCGTCAGCAGGCGGCGGGCGAGCGCCGGATCGAAGACGACTGGCGCGATGGCCGAATCGAAACCAATCATCCCGGACGGCACGCCTTGCGTCGCCACGCTCATGCGCCCGCCGAGAATCTCCCGCGCTATGGCTGCCTTGTCGATAGCGTGATTGATGGCACGGCGAACGCGCACGTCGTTGAGGGGGTTGTCCTTGTCTCCGACGTTGTAAAACATCATCGCCAGCACGGAGTGCGCGGGCTCGGCGACTTCGCGCAGCAGACCTTCGGATGCGGCCGCCGCGATGTCGTCGGCCGTCAACGCCTCAGCCACGTCGATTCGGCCCGACTGAAGCGCCGGCAGGCGGGCGGTGATTTCGGGGATGGCGACGAATTCGAGTTCAGCGACGTCGGACGGCGCGCGCCAACTCGAATTCGAGGCCTTGAGGCGCGTCGAAGCACCGACCGAAGAGACGAACTGAAATGGACCAGTCCCGACCGGAGCGCGACTGAATTTTTCGGAACCGAGCGCCGACCAGGCGCCGGGTTCGACGACCATGAGAATGGCAAGACGATTTGCCAGAACCGGATCGGGCTGATGTGTCATGATGACAAGCGTGCCGGCATCGGCTGCCTTGATGGTGTCGACCCCGGCCAACTCGCTCGCGACATAGGCTGTCTTGGCGGTCCCCGATTTCAGCACGTCGAGCGCGGCGGCAAGTGTCTCGGCCGTGACCGGCACGCCATTGTGAAACGCGGCGTCGCCGCGAATCTTGAACGTCCATGTATTGGCGCCGTCGTTGCTCCAGGACAGAGCCAGTGCCGGGAGAAGATTCCCCTTCGAATCCGTCCGGGTCAGGCCATCGAACATGGCCGACCAAAAGTTAGACGACGGCTGACCGATGGAGCCGAACGGCACGCCAAGCCCCGGCGGCGGTTCGACGCGGCCGACCCGCAGCAGGCCCTCGGCCGGCGCGGCCTGCCCGGCGAGGCAGGCGGCAAAAAGGCAAGCGCTGAAGAGTGCCGCTCGAGCGATCATACCTGCGATTCTTGCATCATTGGCCGCGGGTCCGCACCTGAGAACTCGACGATGACATCAACGAAAACATGAGACGCGGGGCGCGCCGCGCGGTACCAATAGGCGCGATCGAACTGGCGCCGTCATGGATCAAGGTATCGTTTCTCATCCACAGCTCAGGCTGTACACCCGAGCCCAGGGGCTCGTGCTCCGTACATTGATCACGCGCATTGCGATTGTCGTCGGGCTGGTCGCGTTTTTCACCGTGATTTTCTACCTCGACCGCGACGGCCTCAAGGATAACGCCGATGGCGAGGTTTCAGGTCTCGACGTCATTTATTTCACGATGGTGACACTCGCCACGGTCGGCTACGGCGATATCGCTCCGGTCACGGACCGTCTTCGGCTGATCGACACGATCTTCATCGGCCCGGTTCGCTTCGTCATCTGGTTCATCTTTCTTGGTACGGCCTATCAATTCGTGGTGCAGAGAGTCATGGAAGACCTTCGCCTTGCCCGCCTCCAGCGGAAACTCAGCGGTCACGTCGTCATTTGCGGTTTTGGCGATTCCGGTGGCGTCGCTGCCGCCGAGATCATCGCCTCGGGCCGCCAAGCCGATCAGGTTGTGGTGGTCGATCGGACCGAAGACGCGGTCAAGGCTGCCGGCGACCTCGGCCACATCGGCCTGCGCGGCGATTCGACATTGCAAAAGACGCTCGAGGAAGCCGGCGTCGGTCGCGCCCGCGCGGTGATTGTCTGCGTCGGACGCGACGACACGGCTGTGCTGACGATCCTGACCGTCCGTCAGTTCAACATGTCGGCCAAGATCATCTGCAGCGCCAAGGAAGAGGAGAACATTTCACTGATCAAGCAGGCAGGCGCCGACACCGTGATTCAGCCCGCGCGAGTCAGCGGCTATCTGCTCGCCGACGCGCTGGAAAACTCGTTTGTGTCGGAATACGTGTCCGATCTTCTGACGCGCGGCGGCAACGTGCGAATGTGCGAGCGGCCGGCGCGACCGGACGATATCGGCAAGCGCCTCCGCGATCTCGGCGATGGGCTCGGCGTGCGCATTCATCGCGGCGGCGACGTCATCGGCTTCTGGCAGGACGACAAAGCGGTGATTCAGGCCGGCGACACCCTGCTTTTGATCCAACCCGAGCCCCCACCGGCGGCCTAGACGGCCCTTCCCCGCCCCTTGCCCGGCGCGGGGGGGCCATGTACACCACCGCCCGCGTGCCGGCATCCGCCGGCCCGCCGGCTTGGCACCCCTGGAGGCCGGGCTGTGGTTAGACTAGCTCTAACCTATTGAACTTGAAGGAGATTTCCATGCCTGCTGTCACCGCGATGAAGGTGCAGGCACGGGATCGGGCAGGTAAGGGGGCAGCCCGCGCCACACGTCGCACCGGCCTTGTGCCGGCTGTGATTTACGGTGGTAAAGCGGATGCAGCCCTGATCGCCATCGATCCACGTGATCTGACCACGCTGCTGCATACCAAGGGTTATCGAACCAACGTTGTCGAAATCACCATCGGCGAAGCGAAGAAGGCCGAGCGCACTATGGCGATCGAGGTGCAGTTGCACCCGGTCACCGACCGCCCAATCCACGCAGACTTCCGCCGCATCGACAAGGATTCGATCGTCCGCGTGCCGGTGCCGGTACGCTTCAACAACGAAGGCGCTTCGCCCGGCATCAAGAAGGGCGGCGTGCTCAACATTGTCCGCCACGAAATCGATCTGCGCGGCAAGCCGGATGACATCCCCGATCATATCGACGTCGACCTGACCGGCCTCGATATCGGCGACTCGGTCCACATCAAGGCGATCACGCTGCCGAAAGGCCTGAAGCCGACCATCGCCCGCAACTTCACGATCTGCTCGGTGGCCCCGCCAACCGTGCACGTCGAAGAAGAAGTCAAACCCGCGGCAACCGCAGAAGGCGCAGTGGCAGCCGACGGTGCGG
>VGEM01000103.1 GCA_016869315.1 Alphaproteobacteria bacterium
CGCGAGCGCGGGATCATCCAGCTTTGGATCATGGGTCAACGTCACGACAGCGGTGTGGGCGTCGACCTTTAGACCCTTCATGGCCTCGTCCGGCCACGCCTCGATGGTCTCGGCGCCGTCAAATCCACTGGACTTCACGAATGCCGCGCGTGGATCGATCACCGTCACCTTGAACCCGGCCAGGCGCGCCATCGGTACCAGCGCCTGTCCGATGTGAACGGCGCCCACCACGACCATTCGAATTGGCGCAGCGTAGACCCGAACGAAAATTTGAGTTCCATCGATGATCGCCGACCGATCGGCCGCCCGCATGCGGCCGATCTCGGCGATTTCATTGTCGGAGAGCTGCAATTCACCGGCGGGGCCGGCGGCACCCACGACAACGGCCTGGCGTCCGGAGGCAAGGTGAGTGACCATCGCGACCGACTCGCCGTTCGCGACATGGGCGGCGACCGCGCGCAGCAGATCGAGTTTCATTCCACCGCTTCCACGTAAACCTGGACATGGCCGCCGCACGCAAGACCAACTTCCCAAGCCATTTCGTTGGTGACGCCGAAATCGAGTGTGCGAGATTTGTTCTCGGCGATCACGCCGAGCGCCGCCTCGACCACCGCACCTTCGATGCAACCGCCCGATACCGACCCGACGAAATCGCCGTCCTGATTGATCACCATATGGCTGCCGGCGGGCCGCGGCGACGAGCCCCAGGTCTTGACCACGGTGGCAAGCGCGGCCTTGCGGCCGGCGGCGCGCCAGGACAGGGCCTGAGCGAGAGGATCGTTCATGAGAGTTTGGCGTTGGCGATCGTGAATTGCCGTGTTGTGCCAGCGTCCAGGCGATTGGACAAGGCCACGACTAAGGCCGTCAGACTGTCGAGATTGTGCGCCGGGCGGAATTCATCGACGTGCGGCAGCATGACCCGGACTCCAGCCGACTTGGGCTCGAACGCGGCATAGCGAAGAAGCGGATTGAGCCAAATCAAACGGCGGCATGATTTGTGCAATCGCTCCATTTCCGCGGCCAACCCTTCACCTCCATCGCGATCGAGCCCATCTGTGATCAGCACAACAACCGCGCCCTGTCCGAGCACACGCCGTGACCAACGACGGTTGAAGGCTTCGATCGTGTGGCCGATGCGCGTGCCACCGCCCCAATCTTCAACCGCGCGACCAACGCGGGCGAGCGCCAAGTCGGGATCGCGATGCGCCAACTCCCGCGTGACGTTCGACAGGCGGGTGCCGAACAGGAACACATGCACGCGATCACGGTCATTGGTAAGCGCATGGAGAAATCGCAGAAACATGCGCGAATATGTCGCCATCGAGCCAGAGATATCGCACAGCACGACCAAAGGCGGATGCCGGCGCCGCGGCGCTTTCCGCGCCAACGTTACGGCACCGCCCGAGCGGACCATGGCGCGCAGGGTCGCACGCATGTCGATCCGGCGGCCCGACCTCGACACCCTGTGGCGCCGGGTCGCGACATCCGGAATCGGTAACCGGAGCCGCGCCATCAACTTGGCGGCTTCGGCTTGCTCGTCGCTGCTCATGGTTTCGAAATCCTGGTGACGCAGCCGTTCGTCCGCCGACCAGCTGGCCACGGCATCGCTGGGGGCGGCCGATTCCTCTTTCTGTTCGCCGACCTCGGGGGACGCAAGCGGACTGAAGGCGTCCGCGAGCCGACGCGGGATCGGTTTCGATTGATCGCCGCGACCGTGATCTGGGCCCTGATCGAGGATAGACAACGGGTTGTCGTCTGGCCGGTCCTGCTGCCTTTGCCAGAAGCGATCGAACGCCAAACGAAACATATCGCTTTGGCTGTGCCGATCGACCAGCACGCTGTGCAAGGTCCAGTAGACGTCGTCGCGGCGCGCGATCGACACAAGCTTCAGCGCTTCAAGCGCGACGATGACTTTGCCCGGACCAATCGGCAGCCCGGCGCGCCGCAGCACGCGGGCGAAGTGCATGACGTTGAATGGTAGCGCGCTGGCCACGGCTGCCAAGTCAGGCCGCCGAGCGTGCCGTTGCCACACCGCGGGCGGCCACGTCGCCGCGAACGCGGGCGATGTCATCCTGATATTTGAGAACCACGCCTAACGTGTCATCGACATTGCTGACCGTCAGCTCGCGCGCATTGAGAACCATCAGGGCCTGAGCCCAATCAAGCGTCTCGGCGATACCCGGGGGTTTGAACAGCTCAAGACCCCGCAGCATTTGCACGAAGCTCACCACCTGCCCGCCCAGGCTTTCACCGACCCCCGGCACCTTGGCCTTGACGATCGCGCGTTCGCGCTCCGCCGACGGATAATCAACCCAGTGGTAGAGGCATCGTCGCTTCAAGGCGTCGTGAATTTCTCGAGTCCGGTTCGACGTGACCACCACCAAGGGCGGGGCGGCAGCCTTGATGGTTCCAAGCTCGGGGATTGTGATCTGGAAGTCCGACAGGACCTCGAGCAAGAACGCCTCAAAGGGCTCATCGGTGCGATCCAACTCGTCGATGAGCAGCACCGGGGCCATGCCGGCGCTCCCCTCCAATGCGTTCAACAACGGGCGTTTGATCAGGAATTCCGCGCCGTAGATGTCGCGGGCAAGCTCATGTCGTCGCCCCTCGCCGGCCGCTTCGGCCAAACGGATTGCCATCATCTGCCGGGGATAGTTCCATTCGTATACGGCGGCTGAGATGTCGAGGCCTTCGTAACACTGAAGTCGCAGCAATTGGCGACCGAGAGTCGCAGCCAACACTTTCGCGATTTCTGTCTTGCCGACGCCCGCCTCGCCCTCAAGGAACAGCGGTCGTTTCATGGCAATCGACAGAAAAAGCGATGTCGCCAGCGCGCGGTCGGCGATATAGCCGCCGCGACTCAAGAGGTCGAGCGTTGCGTCGATGGATTGAGGACTTGAGACGCCAATACTCATGTCGGAAATTTCTCAACGGCAACGCCCGGCGGCGCACCCGTCGAGACGTCTCGACGGATTCCGCAGCGTCACGTCAGCCGGCACCCACCGTTTCGGCGGCAGCGCGCTTGATGGCTTTGCGAATACGGGTGTAGGTGCCGCAACGGCAAATGTTCGTGATGTAGGCGTTGATGTCTTCGTCGGTCGGATTCGGCACTTCCTTGAGCAAGGCGGCGGTCGCCATGATCATGCCCGACTGGCAATATCCGCACTGGGGCACATCTTCGGCGATCCAGGCTTTTTGCACCGGATGGCTGCGATCGGTCGAAAGGCCTTCGATCGTCAGAACCGCCTTGCCGGCAGCGAACTCGACGGGAACCGAGCACGAGCGTTCGGCAACGCCGTCAATGTGGACGGTGCAGGCACCACAGGCTGCAATTCCGCAGCCAAATTTTGTTCCCGTGAGACCAAGCGTATCGCGGAGCACCCACAACAGCGGCGTATCAGGATCGACGTCGACCGTACGCTCAACGCCATTGACCACCAATGATAATGCCATTTTGGCCTCCTGATTTGCCCGCGTATTCTATATACGCGAAAGTCGATGAAACAAGCGAACTGCCGGCATCAAGAATCGCGTTCAGCGCGATCGCGGCAGAGATCAGCCTGGCACGCCTGCCTTACGCTCCACCAACCGCCATCAGGTTATGATCTCATCAAACACATAGCGCGCTATTATCTATGTATTGTGGTTATGCGACGCGATTGCCACAAAATAGCGTGACGATCGAGGAAATCCGTGAGAGGATAGGGAATTAGAGGGGTTGCATCGGTCGTCGATGTCAGGGGCGTTCCCACAGGAACCAATTTTTTCCCCGGCCAGCGTTCAGGCCGACCCCACCGCGATTCCGGATTCCCGTTCTGATCCCACCCGTCCGTCCCGCCGCTGGGCGGCCTTTGGCCTAAGCCCGGCGGCATTTCGTCGTCATCAACAAGGAGGATCGCATCGCAAGCCGTTCAGCGCGTACCCAGACTTCCGCTACGTCTCTGTCATTCACGACGTCATAGAAGGTCAGGTCAAGGACATGGGAAAACGTACTGCTCGTTTCAGCCCGATTCACGAAAACGCCATGGACGCCGAAGTGCGCGTCCTCAATTACGATCGCCAGGGTTCGGGCTGGCACCCGCTCGGCGACGAGCGCGAAGAGCGCCGTGACCAGAGTTTCGTCCGCAATGTGCGACCGCGGAGCAACAATCAAGGGCGGTTGATGACCGCGCTCGAGTCGAAGCCGCTCACTCTGGCCCTTGGCCCAGCCGGGACCGGCAAGACCTACCTTGCAATCGCTTACGCGGTCCGGGCCCTCGAAGCCGGGCGGATCGACCGCATCATCCTGTCGCGCCCTGCGATCGAGGCTGGCGAAGCTCTTGGTTATCTGCCGGGAACGATGGAAGAAAAAATGTCGCCGTATCTGCGACCGCTCTATGACGCGCTCAACGATCGACTGGGCGGCAAACGACTAAGGCAATATATGGCCGACGGTACGATCGAGATCGCGCCCATCGCCTATATGCGCGGCAGAACTCTCAATAATTCCTTTGTTGTCATCGACGAAGCTCAGAACTGTACCTATGGCCAGATCAAAATGCTGCTGACCCGCCTCGGCTGGCATTCGACCATGGTGATTACCGGAGACCCGGATCAGTCGGATCTTCTTCCCGGGATGTCGGGGCTGATGGACATCGCCCATCGCCTGGAGCGACTTCCCGATATTGAGATTGTGCGGATGGGCCCGGAGGATGTCGTCAGACATCCGCTGGTTGCCTGTATGTTATCGGCGCTGTAGCGCCGTCCGCACGCCGAAGTGCGTCCCTGAAACTTGGGGCGGTGCGCGAGCACCGCCCTCTTTTTTTGTGGCACCACGTTCGATCAACCTGCGCTATTCGGCCGCTTGATCAGAGCTAGCCTGATGAGATGTGGCTTGTGTGGCAGCGGGCAAATACTCGACCCGATTTCGGCCGCCGCGCTTGGCCGCATAAAGCGCTTCATCGGCGCGCTTGAGCACGTGATCGAGGGCCGTATCCTGCGGCGCATATTCGGCAAGGCCAAGGCTAACGGTCACGACCAGCGGGCCCTTGGGCGTAAAAATAGGCTGCAAGGCGATCGCTTGCCTCAAGCGCTCGGCTAATCCAAGGGCTGGCTTGATGTCGGTTTCCGGCAATAGCGCACAGAACTCTTCGCCACCGAGCCGGGCAAAAACGTCGGTGCCACGAAGCTGTGTCGTGCAAACCTTTGCGACATCCTTCAGTACGGCGTCGCCGATGTCGTGCCCGTAGTTGTCGTTGACCTTCTTGAAGAAATCGGTGTCGAGCGCAATGACAGTGAAGGGTTTGGCATAACGGCGAGCCCGCTCCATCTCGCGGCGGCCGGCCGCTTCGAAGGTGCGGCGATTTGGCACGCCCGTCAACGCGTCGGTCGACGCCAACGCGCGGAGGTTTTCCTCCAGCCGCTTGCGTTCGGTAATATCGAGGATGACGCCGAAGTCTCTGACCCGCTTGCCCTCGCGGTCGGTGGTCCGGTGTATCCGGATGAACAGATTTCTGACCTCGCCACTCGCCTTGAGAACCCGGAAATCGAATTCGGTGCGAAGCCAGGATGCATCAGAAATCATCGACAAGAAGCGCTCGCGATCGTCCGAATGGACCGCCGAGCGAAATCCCTCGGCAAATTTCTCGGCAATCGGCCCTGACAGCTTGCCGGTCGCGGCGTTTGGCAACCCAAGCCCTGAAGCGAATTCGGGCGTGAAATCGATCACCTGGTCTTTGACATTGTAATCGTACCAACCGAACTCAGCGATATCCTGGGCACGGCCAATCCGCTCGCGCATCATTTCGAACTCGATCTCGATCTGCTTCGCAGAATCAATGTCGGCAATCATGCCGCTGAAACGTAGCCCGGTCCTGGTCTTGTCGAGCGGTTCGGCTGTGACCGACAACCATTTGACCTGGCCACGGCCCACCGGAAAGCGGCCCTCGAATTTCGCGCGACGGCCTTACGAAATCGGGCGTATGAAATCGGCTTCGAACGCCGCGGCGTCGTCGATGACCGGCGCAAACGAAGCCGGGTTCTTGATCAACGCCCCTGCCGATTTGCCGATCAATTTGCGCGACTGGCCGCCAACAAACTCGAATCCATGATCGGACGGACTTGCGAACCGATAAACAAATGGAACGACGGGCAATCGATCGAGCGCGGCCTTGGCGGAAATTTCGTCGTCATTGCGCGCGCGCGGCCTCCTCCGCCGGACGCCGACACCGGCAAACGGCTTGCGCTCATCCTGCATCCGGAAGCGAGTACGCGCACGCAACGCTATCTTCTCCCCACGCCGCGAACTTAACCATGGCCACAACTCCCACGCCATCAGATTTAGCATTCTCGTTTCGAGTACGTATCATTCTGCGTCGAAAACTAAAGCGACATAGCGTGTCCATCGCACGCCGGGGAGACAAGATCAGCGGCTACTCCGCAGGTTGCGAAATTCGTCGATACCGAGGGTCTCCGACCGGCGAGAGATCAGTTCGCCGCCGACGCGATGGCCGCTTCTTCCACCAGATGTACAGGCCGGTCGGAAAAAGCGACGCGAGGGTGATGCCGGCGAAAATATTGAGCGCCCGTCCGAAATCTCCCAGCATCGTACCGTTGTGAAACCAGATCAGCCACAGACCGAAAAGCGAGTCGGACCATGGCTGTCTCTTAGGATCGAACCGACCGGCGATTTCTCCGGTCCCCGCGTCAACGTAAACTTGGCGTGTATAGATCGTGACCGGTTCATCGAGAGGATAAAGCCGGAACGAAATACGTGCCGCAGGCGTCTTCGGCATGCGGATGAGAACAACGTCGGAATTGGGATGGTCGGTCAACGCGACATCGCGCGCGGCGTTCAGCGACACAAACGTTGCTGCCGCGGCGGGCGCGGGCGATGACGCAAGCGCCGAGCCTTCGAAAACTTGCGCAGGCCGGCCACCGCGCAAAACCCAATCCGCAAACTCGCGTATCGATCCGCCATAACAGATGAGCGTCGCCGACAACCCAAGCCAGCCAATGATGACCACTGCATAAATACCGAACACAGTATGGCCGTCGCGAATCAGACGCGGCATCGACGATGACGATCGCATGACCAATGCCCGCTTCATGTTCTGGCGGGCGTCGCGCCACCATAGGACTCCACCGAAAATCGACGTCAACACAACCAGGATTCCAAGTGCACCGAGAACTTTGCGGCCGAACAGCGGAGCAAACAGCTCGCGATGAAAATCGCGGAGAAGATTGATGAAAGTCCAATGCGATCGGGCGCCAACGATCTCGGCTGTCACCGGATTGACGAAAATCTGAAGATCCGTCGCCGCTTCGTAGTTGCCGATTGACGAAAGATCGGGTCCCTCGGGTATCATCGGCAACGGGCCGCTCAAAATGAATGGATAAGTCTCGTTTAGCGACAACCCGTGACGGTCGATGTAGAGAATGAAGCGATCCGGATAGGCCGCCCGCACCGCCGCAACCATGCGGTCGAGATCAGGATGTCGCGGCCCGGGTGTTTCCATCAGGAACAGCTTCGGATCGAGCCAGGTTTCGATTTCGCGGTAATAGGCAAGAATGGCGCCGGAAGCGCCGACCGCGCACATCCATGCACCGATGATCAGTCCGACGTAACGGTGAACAACGATCATCCATCCGTCGCGCGATCCGCGTGCCGACATAGCCTTCGTACTCGCCCGTGGTAGGCTAAGAGCCTAGGTGATCCGGAGGCAAAGCTGAATTCGAAATTTTCGGCCGCGTTAGCAGCGATCTCGTGTCTTGCACTCTGCGGTTGCGTCGCGGTCAACGCCGCTTCTGCGGTGTCGTCGGCCGCGGTCCAATCGATGTCCGCCGTCGGCCGCGCAGCTGTCGGCACGGCTAACGTCGTCAACCGCACGGTTCGCGAAATACCTGCGGCGATGATGTACGGGTCCGGTTCGCGCTGCGTCGTCATTCCCTTGAACGGAACGCGTCGGACGGCGCCGATGCGTCCACAACGATCTACGGTCGCGCGCGCGCCAACGAGACCTCGGCCTTCAAGAACCGCAACCGCGGCGGTCCAGTCGGAACCTGCAAAACCGTCGACCACCCGGCCGCAGGAATTTCTGGAAGTGATGCCGCCCGAGCTGCTCGATCGCCTGAACCAGGACCAAATCAATTTGCAAAGTATCGTCCAAGCCGAGGCAATGACTTCCTCCACCGGCGAAACGATCTATTGGGAGTTCGAAGAGCGCGCCGGCACATCACTGGCAGAACCGGAACACCGCATGGGCGGCTTCACGTGCCGGGTCGTCGTTGAATCGCTGAAGATAGATGGTACGGCCACCGAGTCCCGGGCAACCGCTTGCCGGACCGAGGGCGCGCCATGGATGCTGTCGTTTTGACCCGAACAACCTGTCCGCCTGCCGAACATGGGGAATTCTGCGGCTAGAAACTACCTCTCCGTGACGGTCAAATGCCGCCAATCGATAACCGGTTCCGGGGTCGTGGGTAACCGGTTCCGGGGTCGTGGGTAACCGGTCCCGGGGTCGTGGGTAACCGGTCCCGGGGTCGTGGGTAACCGGTCCCGGGGTCGTGGGTAACCGGCCCGGGGGCGTGGGCATTCGACGGTTAACTCCGTCTTTTTTTTTCGAAATGGGGAGACTCTTCATGAGACTCAACGGTCGCGTTTGCCTTCTGGCAACATCCGCGTTGGCAATTGGCGCCTCGGGCGCACTGGCGCAGATAGAGGAAATTACCGTCACCGCCCGAAAGCGTGAAGAAAGCCTGCAGGAAGTCCCGCTGACCGTGACGGCATTTACGGCCGACATGATCCAACGCCAGGGCATTCGTACGATTGCCGAAGTCGCGAAGTTCACACCGGGCTTGAGCTACGACAAAGGCTTCGCGCCGCAAGATACTCGTCCCAACATCCGCGGCTTGCCGACGACACGCGGCCGCCCGCCGATTGGCATTCTGCTCGACGGCGTCGATATTTCGTCCGAATCGATCGGCACGGCCGGCGGTTCGAGCCTGATGAACCTGAAGCTGGTCGACGTCGAACGCATCGAAGTGGTGAAAGGCCCACAGTCGGCGTTGTACGGCCGCGTCGCGTTTGGTGGCGCCATCAATTACGTGTCGAAGAAGCCGAGCACCGAGACACCTGAATCGACCATCAATGTCGATGTCGGCACCTATGGCCTTTATGAAGTACGCGGCGCGGCCAACATGCCGGTGTCGGACAAGGTGGCGATTAGGGTCAATGGACTCTACAGCTACTTCAACGGCTTCTATCGAAACACGGTCAGCGGCGCCAAGATCGGCGGCTGGGACACCTGGGGACTGGCCGGCGCGGTGCGTTTTATGCCGTCCGACAACTCCGACTTTACTCTTCGGCTTTCCTATTCCGACGACAAGTCCGAGCCGCGTCCGTCTTATTACTTCGGCCAGCGCGTGCCAGGGCGGAATACGACTCTGGCTTTGCCGGCCAACGCGGTTGGTCTTCGATTGGGCGTTCCACCGGGCGGCGCACCACTGCCGGCCTCGATCCCCTATCCGGCGCTTGGTGAGGAACGGCGCGGCAACATCGTTCAACTCAGCGTCGACCCGCTGACGGGCAGGGATTACGAAGGCGGACGCGTGAAGCCGTTCATTGCGAACCTAATTGGCGAAATCGATTTCGACGGATTCACCCTGTCGAGCTGGACCGGATATACCGATGCCAGCGCGTTGAGCCGGGCCGATGCCGACTTTTTCGGCCTAGCGCCGGTTCCGGTCACGGTACCATCCGCCGGCAATGCCGAACCGTTGCCCGCGGCGCAAATCTCGCACTTCGCGGTCGACGCCAAGCAGTTCAGCCAGGAACTCCGCCTCGGCAACTTGGAGGCCGACACCTTCCGCTGGGCGATCGGCGGCCTCTACTGGACCGAAGATTACGACAGCACCAACTTCTCGGTTTTCATCAACGGCTTCTTCCGCAATCCGCCGTTTGCCCCGGCCAACTGGTCGGCGGCGCGCGAGTTACAAATTCGAGGCGCATTGCCAGGCGACCTTAGTGTGCGTGATACCCGGCACACTTCGGGTTACGCCATGGCCGAGTACGATCTCACCGACCAGCTCGAATTGAGCGCCGAGGCCCGCTACAGCCACGAAAGCTTTGACTATGTCTTTGGTCGCGCGCTCAACTTGCCGGTTTCCGCGGCTGGCGTGATCTTACCGGCCACCTTCGGAGCAGCGGCGATTTTCCGTCCGTCATCGAGCACGAACTTTTTCGCGCCGCGCGTCACGATCAATTATCGCCCGACCGAGGATGTGCTGCTGTATGCATCGGCGTCGAAAGGCGTGAAGCCGGCCGGATTCCTCAACGTCGGTGTCGTGCTCGATGCCAATGATGCGTTCTATCGGCCCGAAAAGTTGTGGAACTACGAGGCCGGCTTCAAGACGACGTTGGCCGATGGCACTGTTCGTTTCAACGGCGCCTACTTCCACATGATCTATAGCAACCGCATCAATCAATTGCTTGTTCCGGATACCCGGAGCCCGCAAGGGTCGAGCACGCTGGTGGTCAATCAAGGCCAGGCGAAAGTTGACGGCGGCGAATTGGAGCTGACGGTCGCGCCGGCGGACGGACTGACCATGACGGCCGCTTACACCTACCTCGATCCGCGCTTCACCGATTCGGAAGTGCCGTCGACCAACGCCCTCGCGGTCGCTGGCGCCGGCAATTGCCGCGTCGGCACCGTCGGCACGCAGGTTGTGTGTTTCACCAACACCAACGGTAAGCAGCTTGAACAATCGGCAAAGCATGCATTTTCCGGCATAATCGACTATACGACGCCGCTCGACGGCGATTGGGACTTGATCTCGCAAGTCAGTGCCCAATACCGCAGCAAGCGGTATCAGTCGCCGGACAACCGGATTTGGTTGGCGGCGGTTTGGAACGTGGACGCCCAGATCGGTGCGCAGAACGACGCCTATTCGGTGGTCGCCTATGTCACCAACCTGTTCGATA
>VGEM01000104.1 GCA_016869315.1 Alphaproteobacteria bacterium
ACCAACGTCGCCGGCACCAACCGGTGGGAGGCGACGCTGGACGTCGGCACGGTGAATTTCGAAAGCCTGTTCTAAAATGGCAAACGCATGCTGCGGCCACGTCTCGGCGGACCACTCGGTACGTACTATCGGGTCGAACAGCCCGTGCATGTTCCCGTCAGCGAAGCGAATTGCCCGACGCTCGACCCCGCGAACGGCCGATACGTGTGTTTCGACCGCTTCAAGTACAAGGCCGCGGACCCGATCGTCAGCAGTTGGACCAATCTTGCGCCGCCGGTGGGCAATAGATGTGGACAGGCGCCAGGCAATGCCGCTCTCACCGGCGATGTCGAGCTGTTGGTCTTCGAGAAATACTCCGCAGCCAAGATGCGCCTCGAGTGCGTCGACACGGCCAACCGCATTGTGTATTTGACCGGCGCCACCGGCGCGTCATCTCAATTCACGTAAGGCGTCAGCGGCTTCATCCCTGAAGCCCGCTACCTGGTGGAAAACATCCAGAACGAACTTTTGCAGCCAGGACAGTGGTACTTGGATCGATCGGTTTCGCCATGGAAACTGGTCTATCTCGCCTACGAAGCCGAGGATCCGAACGCAGACTCGGTGATCGTCCCTCAGTCAACCCACGTCCTGAGGACATCGTTTATCCAATACATGACCTTTCAGGGGCTGTCGTTCGAACACGACAATTATGTCGTGCCAGCCGCGGGCGAACCCGGCAACGAAACGTTCCGCCCGATCACGCCGGCTCTGTCGATCCAAAATTCCAACTTCATGTCGTTCGATTCGATCACCGTCGCGCGCACGAGTGGAATGGGCCTTTGGTTCGTCGCCTGCCTGCTGACCCCCGGGCCACCGATTGTGCCCGCTGCTGGCAATCCACATTGGTGCCCGACGCTTCCCGCCGGTGGCTTCGGATCGAACCCCGTCGTCGCCGACAATTCGGTGCTTAATAGTTCGTTTTATGATCTCGGCGCCTCGGCTATCGGCGTCGGTTTTCAACAGCGGGTCTGTGACGTCGTTCTAAACGTCGGGTGCGATACCGACGCTAACGTGCCGCAGCGCATCACGATCCAGAACAACGTGATTGCCGGCTACGGGCGCGTCTTGCCGAACGCATTTGGCATCTATCAGGGGATCGCCCACGATATCACCTACACCCGGAACGACATTTATGATGGCTATCGCGCCGGCATTCACATCTGCCCGTGCAATCAGGCCTTCAAAGGACCGTCGTCGAGCGGCGCCTTCAATAATGTGATTTCCTATAACCACGTCTATAACCTGATGCAGGGAATCATGAACGACGCTGGCGCCGTGCGCATTCTGTCGGGCGGGTTGACCTTCCAGGCGACTGACAATCAGATTCTCAACAACAAGATTCACGACATCAACGATGCCTCGATCCTGGATGCCGACGGCTACGGTGGCGACGGCATTTATATCGACGACGTCACGAGCAATATCGTCGTCAAGAACAACTTGGTCTATCGTGTGTCGCGCGCGGGCCTGAATATCACGATGAATGCCCACGCGCCCGGTTTCGCCAGCACGATCCAGAATAACGTGTTTGCGTACGCCCGGCTGGCGATGATCCAGAACAATCGGCCGTATCCGACCGGTCTGTCGCCTGCGAGCCCGATCCAGGTGTTCTCGGCGACCAACAATATCTTCTATTTTGATCGCAATTCCGCGTCGACATCGCCGCGCAACGGCGCAACGGTCTCGGCTCCGTTCTATGTTCAGGGCGGGTGCACCTACAGCGGCGGACACGCGTTCGATTCCTTCCAGAATCGCGCCAACAACACCTATTGGCGCACCGACGGTTCCTTTGCTGCCGATGCCTCGGCGTTCCGCCATCAACCGACCGCGGGTCCGCCCGGGATCAATACGATCTGCAATATCGGTGGCATCCACACCTACCTGACCTTTGCCGGCTGGCAAGCGTTCACCGGTCCAGTCGCGGGTCCCGGTCAAGACCTTGGCAGTGTTGTGCAGAACCCGGGGTTCACCAATCCGACCTACCCGGCCGACGACTATTCGATACCCAGCCCGCCGGCGAACTTCGACGCCGTCGCTTATGCGCCGACTCTGACTGCCGGCGGACGAGTGCGCTGTTCACACCGCCCCCGATTCCGGCGACGTTTCCAACAGCGACGTATAATCCGGCGACTGACTTCTGAGCTCCAATCCCAACGCGCTGACGCGCCGCGATGTTTGCTGCTAAGGCCGATGGCTGCCGACGATGCGGTAGATCGCGGCCGCGTGTTCCGGCTTGAACGTCCAGTCGTCGGCCAGCGGCGCGATCGCGTGGCCGCCGCCGACGCGGCCGATCAGAAATCGCGCGGTCGGGAGGATGACGATCACATCGGCGCCGGTCTCGAGCGCGGGTCGCGCCGGGCTTACATACAGAAGGTCGCCGGCCTCGAAGCGCGGCGACATCGAGGCGTCCGGCATCAGCACGGCGAAGGCGCGCTCGTCGGCGGCAAGGAACGGCGGGCGCGGCGTTTTCAACACGGCGCCGCGGAAATCGCCGGCGCGAACATCGATGCCGGCGGCGCCAATCGTGACCACGGCAATATCGGTGTCGGTCTTGGCCTGCGCCGACGGGGCGTCACCCGCCTTGATCGCCTCGATCACCGTTCGATTGGCGAAGTCGTGGCCGGCAAGCGCGCGCTCGAACACCGGAATCGCCTTGGCGAGTTCGGCGATGGCCGACGATTCGAAGGCGGCGAGGGGGCGATCCTTCAGACGATCGAACGTGACGATCATCAGCGCCAGCAACGTGCGCTGACTCAAGGTGTGGCGCACCGTCTGATGCATGAATCGGTTCACGGTCGAAGGCGTCAGGCCGGCCGCACGGGCCAGCGCGCTGGCGCTCAATCCGGTCACGCGCATCATCGCGCCGACCAGGCGTCGCGTCTGGTCCTGCTGGGCTGAAATCTCCGACTCGAGGTCGGTGTCGCCGAACCCGCTGCCATCCATAATGTGCAATCCCCCGGCGCAGGAGTATCGCCGGAGATGGTAAAAAAGTCTCCACCAGAGTGCGCATTTTAGCGCCGACTGCTGAGGCATGCGCGCTATATGTAGTAGGCTGCGGCGCTGAGCATACTACATATAAATCAATGTTAGTCGAAGGAACTCAGATGCGCATGATCGCGAGCGGCGATGACCATGAGTCTAAAAATAATGCTAATAAAGTGCTTGCCACTATAAGCAATATTTGTCATTAATACGCATGTGATGATCTGGGCTTGAGGGGGCGCTTGTCGCTCAGAAAGTACGGGTTTTCACGGCGGGCAGTTCGGCCCGTCTTTGTGTATCGGTCCTCTCCTCTTGAACTTGGCCGGCTTTGCTCAGCAAAGCCGGCCCTTTTTTATCCCGGCAAAAGCGTTGGCAAATCGTAAGCTAGGATTATGATCAGGCCTTGCCCATCAAAGGCCCCGGAAGGCGCCACATGCCGGCCAAGCGCTACAGACTGACCGATCAGCGTTACCAGTTCGCATTCCTGATCCAGGAACTGGCGCGGGTGATGCGCCGCGCATTTCTCGAGCGCGCCGCCAAGACAGGCATGACCCAGACTCAAGCGCGCGCCCTTGCTGCGATTTCGGTTCATGAAGGAAAATCCCAAGTCGCGTTGGCGCGCCATCTCGATATCCATCCCATGACGTTCGTGCGATTGCTCGACCGCATGGAAAAGTCAGGCCTGATCGAACGCCGTCGCGATCCCGATGATCGCCGCGTCTTCAACGTGTTTCTGGGCGCAAAAGCGAGCCCGGCGCTCGATGCCTTCGCGAAGGTGTCGGAAAACCTCCGCGCGCTGTCGCTCGATGGGTTTGCCGCAACCGAACACGATCTCATGCTGCGCTACCTTGAACGCCTGAAATCCAATGTCGCGCAGTTTGCGCCGGCCGCGCCGAAGCGACCGCGATCGCAGCGGGCAGGCGCCGCATGACCGACGCGACACCCGGGACCGACCTCACGCCCGCGGCAGCGACCGCCCCCGAAGCGCAGCCAAACCGCGGCCGCGCCCTGATGCTGCTGGCGCCGCTGGCGTTGATCGCCGCCGGCGGCGCCTACCTCTGGACCGGTCGCTATGTCGAAACGGACAACGCCTACATCCGCGCCGACATCTCCAATATCAGCCCGGAAATCTCGGGCACGGTCAAAGAAGTGCTTGTCGACGACAACGAGCCGGTCAAGGCCGGCCAGCCGCTGGTCAAGCTCGATGCAATCAACTACGAAATTCTTCTGATCGGCGCCGAAGCAAGCCTGAAGAACACCGAGGCGGCGATCGATGCCGATCGCATCGAGTACCGCCAGCATCTCCAGGACCGCAAAATCGCCCAATCGGAGCTGGAATACGCTGAGCGCCAGTATCAGCGCCAAAGCAAGCTCGCGGCGGCCTCCGCCGGCGCCGAGGCCGCGCGCGATGCCGCCGAGCGCTCGCTCAAGGTTGCCCGCGACAAAGTCGCCTTCGCCGACGAGAAGATCAAAGAGTCGCTCGCAAAACTGTTCGGCGATCCCGACATCCCGGTCGAAAAGCACCCACGTTACGTCGAGGCGCGCGCTCAGGAGGCGGTCGCCAAACTGCAGATCGAGCGTTCGACCATCGTGGCGCCCTTCGACGGGGTCGTCAGTCACGTCCCGCAGATCGGAGATTTCGCGCGCATGGGCGTGTCGATGCTGACTTTGGTGTCGACGGACGAGACCTGGATCGAAGCCAATTTCAAGGAAACCGAGCTCACCCATATGCGGCCCGGGCAAACCGCCGAAGTGACGATCGACACGTATCCGGGGCGCACGTGGGTCGGCAAAGTCGATTCGATTTCGCAGGCAACCGGCAGCGAATTCGCGTTGTTGCCGCCGCAGAACGCTTCCGGCAATTGGGTCAAGGTCGTGCAGCGCGTGCCGGTCAAGATCGTCCTCGACGACGCAAAGCAGGGGCCGCCGCTCCGCGCCGGCCTGAGCGTGATTGCGACGGTCGATACCGGCGAACGCAGGATTGATGCGTGGCTGAAGCGGTAGCCGCCGGCGGGCGCACGCGTCTGTCGCCGGCGCTGGTCAGGGCCCTGGCCAGTACGTCGATCGTCATGGCGACGATCATGCAAACGCTGGACTCGACCATCGCAAACGTCGCCCTGCCGCACATGCAGGGCACCATGAGCGCTTCGCTCGAGCAGATCTCGTGGATGCTGACCGCTTATATGGTCGGCACGGCTGTCTTCACGCCGTTGACCGGGTACGCCGAACGCCGGCTCGGCCGGGCGAGGCTGTTCCTGACCGCGGTGATCGGTTTCACCATCGCCTCGTTTCTCTGCGGTACCTCGACCACGTTGGTCGAAATCGTCGGTTGGCGATTTGTCCAGGGCGCCAGCGGCGCCGCGATCATCCCCTTGTGCCAGTCGATCATGATGGACTTGTTTCCGCCGGCGCAGCGTGGGCAGGCGATGGCGCTGTGGGGTGTCGGCGTGATGATCGGTCCGGTCATCGGTCCCACCCTGGGCGGATATCTGACCGACGAGTTCAGTTGGCACTGGGTGTTCTTCATCAACGTTCCGATCGGAATCGTCGCGGCGATCGGCGTCGCTAAATTCCTGCCCGATACGCCGGCAATCAAGACGACCCGGTTCGACTGGTTCGGCTTTGTCGCCCTCAGTATTGCGCTGTGCAGCCTCCAATTGATGCTCGACCGCGGCCAGACCCACGATTGGTTCGAAAGTACCGAGATCGTGATCGAGTTTCTGGTTGCCTGCGCCGCGTTCTGGATCTTTCTCGTGCATATGTTCACGGCGCCGGCGCCGCTGGTGAGTCCGGGGCCCTTTAAGGATCGCAATTTCACGCTCGGCCTCGGCATTATGTTTCTGCTCGGCGTGGTCATTCTGGCGACCATGGCGCTGCTGCCGACCTTTTTGCAGACGCTGCTCGGTTATCCCGTACAAACCGCCGGCTGGCTGTTGGCGCCCCGCGGCATCGGAACGATGCTTGGCATGATGATGGTCGGCCAACTGTCGAGAATTGTGCCGCCGCATCGTATCGTCGGCATCGGCGTGGTCATGATGGCGGGTTCGCTGTGGCAGATGTCGGGCTTCAATTTCAACACCGGCGAGCTTGAGATTGCGGTATCGGGCGTGATTCAGGGCTTCGGCATGGGCTTTGTGTTCGTGCCCTTGAGTCTCGTCACATTTTATACGCTCGAACAGCGCTATCGCACGGAGGGCGCTTCGATGTTCAGTCTGGTCCGCAATATCGGAGGCAGCATCGGGCTCTCGGTCGTGGTCGCCTACCTCGCGCGCCAGACGCAGTCCAACCATGCCATTCTCACCGAGTACGTGACGCCATACGCCGATTCGGTCGAGGTCATGGCGAACGCGGCATCGGGTCTGTCGATGGAGGCGCTGCCGCTGCTGGAAATGGAAGTAACCCGTCAGGCCTCGCTGCTTGCCTATGTGCAGGATTTCGAATTCATGGCGATTGCGACGTTGGCGGCCTTGCCGATGATGTTGTTCCTTCGGCCGGTCGGGACGACGAAATGATCGTCGTGTCGTTGATCCTGGCGCGCGCCGAAAACGGCGTGATTGGCGCCAACGGCAAACTACCGTGGCATATTTCGGCCGACCTCAAGCAGTTCAAGGCGCTCACGGTCGGCAAGCCGGTGATCATGGGCCGGAAGACCTACGAGTCGATCGGAAAGCCGTTGCCCCGTCGCACCAACATCGTCGTGACCCGCAACGCCGCGTGGCACGCCGACGGCGTCATGGTCGCCACCGATCTCCCGACGGCGCTGGCGCTCGGCTACGAGGATGCACATCGCACCGGCGTCGACGAAGTGATGGTGATTGGCGGTGCCGAGATTTACACGGCAGCGCTGTCGCAAGCGAAGCGCATCTATCTCACTGAAGTGCATCGCGCCTACGACGGCGACGCGCGGTTTCCATTTGACTTCGCCGGCTGGCGCGAAATTTCGAGAGTGCCTCTTTCGGAAGGCGAGATCGAATTCAGCTTCGTCGTCCTGGGGCGGTGATCGCGCAGTAATATCGTACGATCAGCTTATTTTCACGCTGGGTTGCAAATCGCCATATCGCCGTGGCGCGTCGCCGCGGAAAGCGTACGTGCCGCTGTGATTGAGGCGGCTGGTGAGGTCGACCCAGATCTTACCGCCAATCTGCCGCCAGCGCCTCGAGAAGGCATAATCTTCGCTGAGATAGCGACCTGTGTCAGGGTCAATGACGCAGTCGTAGAGTGCATATAGATTCTCGCGTGCCGGCTGGTCGGCGCGCGGCGCGTCGAGATGCCTGAATTTGGCCTCCGGGAAAGCTTGGAACATCCGCTCGATCACAGCGCGTTTGATGAGCAGAAATCCGGTCGCGGCGTAGACCGCTGTCGCGAAGCCGTCCACCACCTCAAGATCGGCACCCGTGCAGGGCTCGAGGGTGTACAGCAAGCCAGCCTCGCGCAAAGGCTCACCCTGGCCTGCGCGCGCGGGAATTTTATCCCACATGACCGTCTTGACCGGATACGCGGCAGCAACAACATCTTGATCGAACTTCAAGAGCCGCATGAACTGGGCCGGTTCGAACGAGATATCGGCGTCGATGAACATGAGGTGCGTCGCGGCCGGTTGGTCGAGAAAATCTGCAGTAATCCGGGACCGTGCGCGCGTGATCAAGGCGTCTCCGCCGACAATGTCGAGTGATATACCGATGTTCGACCGTCGGCACTCTTCTATTGATCGAACGATCGATACCATGTACTCGGCCATTGCGTTACCGCCATAGGCTGGAGTGCCGATCACCACATTAAGCATGGTCGCCTCAACCGCCTCCGAACAAGGACTTAAAGCTAATTTTCGGTGCGGCTTTCTGTGTGCCGCCGGAGATCTTGTCCCACACTTTTGCGGCGATCTCTGAATACGCTTTGGCGTGCGGACCTTCGGGGTCAAACGCGACGATCGGCGTGCCGCCGTCGGACAGCATGCGAATTTTGAGGTCGAGCGGAATTTCGCCGAGAAAATCCGCCGTGAGTTCGCTGGCCGTGCGCTTCGCGCCGCCGTGATCGAAGATGTGATCGCGATTGCCGCACTTCGGGCAGACATAATAGCTCATGTTCTCGATCAGCCCAAGAATGGGCACCTCGACCCGGCGAAACATGTTGAGCCCCTTGCGGGCATCGAGCAGCGCGATGTCCTGCGGTGTCGAGACGATCACGGCGCCGGACAGGGGCACGCGTTGCGACATCGTGAGCTGCGTGTCGCCGGTCCCGGGCGGCATGTCGACCACCATGACGTCGATCTCGCCCCAGTCGCCGACCCAGTCGACGTCGCGCAACATCTGTTCCAATGCACCCATCACCATCGGTCCGCGCCAGATGATCGGATTGTCTTCGGCGATCATGAAGCCGATCGACATCACCTTCACGCCATGCGCCTCAAGCGGGGTGACCTTCTTGCCGTCGGAGTTGGGCTTGCGTCCGGCGAGACCCAACAGGCGCGGCATCGACGGCCCAAAGATGTCGGCGTCGAACACCGCGACCTTCTTGCCCATGCGCGACAACGCGACGGCGAGGTTGACCGCGGTAGTCGACTTGCCGACGCCGCCTTTTCCGGACGCCACTGCGATGATGTGCTTGACGCCGGCGATCGTCATCTTCTGGCCTTGCGGCGCGCCGCCGCCGTGTCCGCGCGGGGCTGCGGGTGCGGCTTCTTTCTCGGCGGTCATCACGACGGTCGCCGAGCGCACGCCCGCCATATTGTGAATCGCTTTCTCGGCCGCCGCCCGGGCGGGCTCAAGCCGTGGCCCGAGGTTGGCGGGGACCTCCATCACCACGGTGACGTGACCGTCCTTGGTCAAAATGTCCTTCACCCAGCCGCGTCCGACGATATCGATTCCGCCGGTGCCGGAATCGATGGACTTCAAAGTCTTAGTAATGTCGTCGCGGGAAATGTCGGGCATGTCTGCTGATTTCATAGGGGATTGAAATGCCCGGCGTTGCGCACGATATCGACTGTCTGGACGGGTTTCATTGCGACCGGGCGGTGGTTGTCCTATAAGGCTAACACACAGTCCGGCAAGCAGTTTTCGCTCGGCCATCGACCTAAATAGCCCCGAGAAGGCGCACAACATGACCAACGAGAACGAAATGTCCTACAAGCAGCAAGGCGGCGGTCCCTGGGGCGGCGGCGGCGGCCCATGGGGCGGCGGCGGTGGTGGCGGCGGGGGCGGCGGCAACCCCTGGGGCGGATCGCGCGGCAATCCGCCGCCTGACCTCGAAGATTTGATCCGCAAGAGCCAGGACAGCGTGCGTCGCCTGTTGCCAGGCGGCATTGGCGGCGGGCGCGGCTTCATGCTGGCGGGCAGCATCCTGCTCGGACTTTGGGGCTTGTCGGGCATTTACACCGTGGCGCCCGACGAGCAGGGCGTCGAATTGATGTTCGGACGATTCATCAAGACGACGGCGCCCGGTATCAACTACTGGTTCCCGGCGCCGATCGGCGAAGTCATCAAGCCAAAAGTCACGCAGACCAATCAGATTACGGTCGGCTTCCGTACCGGCGGCACGCGGGCGTCCGACGTTCCGCAGGAAAGCATGATCCTGACCGGCGATGAGAATATCGTCGACATGAAGTTCACCGTGCAGTGGCGCATCCGTGACGCCGGTGAATATTTGTTCAACATGCGCGACGTGGAATCGACCATCAAGATCGCTTCCGAGAGCGCTGTTCGCGAAATCGTCGGCGGCAGTCCGCTCCAGGCCATTCTCGCCGATCAGCGCGAAGTGGTGGCGCAGAAGTCCGAAGACCTGCTTCAGCAAATTCTCGACGGCTACAAGGCAGGCGTGACCATTCTCGACCTGCAAATCCAGAACTCGGACCCGCCCAAGGAAGTCATCGACGCCTTCAACGACGTCCAGCGCGCGAAGCAGGACCAGGAGCGGCTTCAGAACGAAGCCAACGCCTATCGCAACGACATCGTGCCGCGGGCCAAAGGTGAAGCGTCGCGCATGGTTCAGGCGGCGACCGCACAGAAAGAAAAGCTGATCCGTGAAGCCGAAGGTCAGGCGGAGCGCTTCAACGCATTCTACGACACGTATGTCTCGGATAAGGATATCACCGCCCGGCGCATGTACCTCGAAGCGATGCAGGAAGTTCTCGGCCGCTCCGAGAAAATCATCGTTGACGAGAACAGCAAGGGCAGCGGGGTCGTCCCTTATTTGCCGTTGCCGGAGATTCAAAAGCGATCTCAGCCGCAACCTCAGTCCGCGCCGGGAGGCTCGCCATGAGCGCGTTTCGCGGACCTATCCTTGTTGTGCTTGGCCTTGTCGCCGTGATCGTCGCGCTCGGCGCGCCCTTCACCGTGCGGCAGACCGAGCAGACCATCGTCGTCCGCCTCGGCAATCCGATTCGCGTCGAGAGCGAGCCCGGCCTCCACTTCAAAATACCGTTCGTGGAATCGCTCCGCGTGCTCGACTCGCGCATTCTCGATCTCGATCCGCCGGGACAAGACATGGTCTTGGTGGATCAACGCCGCATCAACGTCGATAGCTTCGCGCGCTATAAGATCGTCGATCCGCTCAAGTTCATTCAGACGGTTCCGTCGGAAGCCGCGTTCCGCGATCGTTTCGGCAACATTCTGAACGGCGCGGTTCGCGACCGTGTCGGTCGCGCCGACCTCCGTGACTTGCTCGGCGAAAATCGGGCGCCAATCATGCGCGAGATCGCCGATGTCGTCCGCCGCCGAGCGCCCGAATTCGGAATCGAAGTGCTGGAAGTGCGTATCGTTCGGACCGATCTCACCGAACAAGTCCTGCAGGCAACGTTCAATCGCATGCGCTCGGACCGAATCGCCGAAGCGGCCGACTATCGGGGGCGCGGTCAGGAAGTGAAGGCGCGCATCGAAGCCGAAGCCGACGCCGAGAAGACCATCATCCTCGCCG
>VGEM01000105.1 GCA_016869315.1 Alphaproteobacteria bacterium
CGGCATAAGCACGATAGTGCGCATCGAGCGACGGCGCATAACCCAAAAACTCCAATCGCGACCGTTCCACGCCAAGAACCGAGAACTGGCCGGCTACATCCTCGCGTGCCGATTGGTGATCGAATTGCCGATCCTTGAGAATCAAACGCGACCGAGGAACACGGGCAAGAATCCCTGCCCAGACCTCGACCACGCCGTCATTGTATTTCCGGCGATTGTGAAAAGAGCCGAACACGACCGGACCATCGGCCGGTCGAACCGAAACGGACGGCAGCGTTACCAACGGCTCGTAACAAAAGTGCCCCTCGGGCAGACGAACGAGCCGCTCAACATAGTGCGCCTGATCGGCTTCAGTTGGATCCGAAATCGAATCGGTAATTCGATATTGGATGGCCGACAGGCCAGTTGTCGCGATGTAGCCGGGTAACGAAACCATCACGGGCGCTGGCGTGCGGGCAAATATACCTAACCGACTGCCGTCACTGTGACCTGCGACGTCAATCAGAATGTCGATACCATCAGCCCAAATCGCAGCCGCGGCGGCATCGTCATTCAGATCATAAATTGGCCGCCAATGGTCGACCAGTCCGCGCAACTCCGCCGTGACATGATCGGAAGCCGCGTTTGCGACGTAACAGGTGATATTGAAGGCCGTTCGATCGTGAGCCCTGATCAACGCGAGCAATTGCGATGCGCCGACATGACTGCGAAAATCGGCCGAGACATATCCGATCCGAATGGGCCGAGCTGCAATCGAATGCCGTGGCGCATCCCGACGCAGCGACACCGGAAACAATTGATCGTACTGGCGATGCAAATCAGCTAACGCGGTTGCCGAAAGCGCTGGATCATAGGCTGCCGCCATCAACTTGTTCGACCAAATCAGCGCATTGCCGGGATCAATACCAAGCGCTTCGTCGAACCGTCGGCGCGCGGCGGCCGGGCGTGCCATCATGTCGAGTGCAGTGCCGGCATTGACCAAATAGCGCGTCTCGCGCGGCGCGACTCGCAGAGCGGCCTCGATGTTACGAAGGGCATTCGCGCAGTCGCCGTCGCGAAGCGCGATCAAGCCAAGTCGAAATAGCGCTTCTGGTCGGCTCGGCTCCCGATCGAGCGCGCGTGCGAACAATTGACGCGCTGTAGCGATATCGCCGCGTGCGTCTGCGACCAGGCCTGCGCCTTCGAGCGCCTGCGCGTCGCCCGAATCAAGTGCCAAAGCCGCATTGAGGTACGGTTCGGCGTCTTCGGTACGACCAACATGCGCCAGCATCAACCCGGCAGTCGCTTGGGCGGCGACATCGCGGGGATCACAGTTGGCACGCTTGATCAGCCACGGGATCGATTCTTTGATTCCTTCACTGCGCGCCACGGCAGCCGCGAGGTTGCCAAGAATTGACGGCTGGTTGGGCGCCAAGGCGTCCGCTTCTCGGAAGGCACTTGCAGCCGCGCTGAAATCCCCAGCCTTCACCGCCGCTGCCGCTGCTACGAGAACGTCTTGCAAGGATGCGCCATCCGCCATGGCATCGCGTTAGCAGACTTTCCTTGGCGGCGGCAACCGGTCTTGCCGCAGGCCAGCCTCGCCCCTACAACCCGCCGCCATGTTGGAGATTTCGGACCTCACCTACCGCATCGCCGGGCGCACCCTGATCGAGGGCGCGTCGGCCTTTATTGCGCAGGGATGGAAGGTCGGCCTGGTCGGCCGCAACGGCACCGGTAAATCGACGCTGCTGCGTCTGATCCTCGAGGACGCGCCGCGCGGCGCTGGCGCGATCAAGTTGCGTCGTGGCGCCAAGCTCGGTCATGTCGCTCAGGAAGTCCCGCCCGGCGACGAGACATTGCTTGCCGTGGTGCTGGCCGCCGATGTCGAGCGCCACGCGCTCATGACCGAGGCCGAAACCGCGACCGATCCGCATCGCATCGCCGACATTCACACGCGCCTCGCCGACATCGACGCCTACGCGGGCGAAGCGCGGGCCGCGTCGATCCTGGTCGGGCTCGGTTTCAGCCAGGACGATCTTGTCCGCCCAACCCGCGAGTTCTCGGGCGGGTGGCGGATGCGCGCAGCGCTCGCGGGCGTGTTGTTCGCCGCACCCGACGTGTTGCTGCTGGACGAGCCCACCAACTATCTCGACCTCGAGGGCGCGGCGTGGCTTGAGGACTATCTCAAGGATTATCCCAATACCGTCATTGTCGTCAGTCACGACCGCGAGATGCTGAACCGCACCGTCAGCCACATCCTCGCGCTCGCTGATTTCAAGCTCGAGGTTCATCCCGGCGGTTACGACACCTATCTCAGGAAACGCGCCGAGCGGGTCGCAAATCTCGTTGCCATGAAGGCCAAGCAGGACGCCGAACGCGCTCACCTGCAGGCCTTCGTCGATCGCTTCAAGGCCAAGGCGACCAAGGCGCGCCAGGCGCAAAGCCGCGTCAAGAAACTCGAGAAGATGCAGGAGATCGCCATACCGATTTACGAGCGCACCATGCCGTTCGCATTCGAACACACCGACGAGCTGCCCTCGCCGATGCTGGAGTTGATCGACGCCGATCTCGGCTATGTCGCCGGCAAACCTGTGCTCAAGGGCGTCAACTTCAGGCTCGACCAGGACGACCGCATCGTCATCATCGGCCCCAACGGCCAAGGAAAGACAACGCTGGTCAAGTCGATCGGCGCGCGGCTGGCGCTGCTGGCTGGCAAACGCCGCGCGTCCAAGGACCTCCGCGTCGGTTACTTCAGTCAGGAGCAGCTTGACGAACTCCGCGCCGGCGAGACGGTGCTGCAGCATATTCGCGCGATGGCGCCGACGCTGAACGACGCCAAACAGCGCGCCCTTGCCGCCGGCATGGGGTTCGGCCGCGAGAAGGTCGAGACGGTCGTCGAGAAACTTTCGGGCGGCGAGAAAGTCCGGCTGCTGTTCGGGCTGATGGCGATGATCAAGCCGCATGTGTTGATCCTCGACGAGCCCACCAGCCATCTCGACATCGACAGCCGCGAGGCACTCATCCACGCGCTGAACGATTACAACGGCGCCGTGCTGCTGATCACCCACGACGTGTTTCTGGCCGAGGCCTGCGCCGACCGCCTGTGGCTGGTGCACACCGGGCGCGCCAATCCCTACGACGGCGATCTCGACGACTACCGCACTCTGATCCTCAATACCGAGCGCACACGCGAACGCACCAAAGTGAAGGCCGCGGCCGACGCGCCGCGGGAGAAACGAGCCAATCCTGCCGCCGCCCGGAAAAGGCTGGCCGACACGGAAGCCGCTTTGGACAAGGCCCAGCGCGTCCTCGCCGAACTCGACACAGCCCTCGCGACGCCCGATCTCTACACACGCGAGCCGGCCAAAGCGGCCGATCTGTCGAAACGCCGCGCCGCGGCGATGGCCGCCGTCGAGAAAGCCGAGCATGACTGGCTTTTGGCCAGCGAGGCCGGTTCGTAGTCTCTTCAGGTGAGCGCCATCTGACGATAATCTGGCGCATCTTTCGCCGAAAGGACGCGCCATGAAGAAGTTGATTCTCGCCACCACTTTCCTGGGTTTCACTTTCGCCGCGCACGCGGCGCCTTCGGCCGAAGAGGCGACCGTGTTCATCGCCCGTGCTGAACGCGACCTCGCGGCGTTGAGTGAGGAAGCCGCCCGCATCAGTTGGACGTTTCAAACCAACATCACTTTCGATACCGAGTGGCTGCAGACCAAGTCGAGCGAACGGTTCACGGCAAAAGCGGTCGAACTCGCCGCCGAGGCGCGCACGTTCGACGGCGTCAAGGTCTCGTCCGATGTCCGGCGCAAGCTCGACGCCCTCAAGCGCGGCATCACCATTCCGGCACCCAAGGACCCAAAAGCCATCGCCGAACTGGCCAAGCTCACGACCGGACTCGAGTCCGCCTACTCGACCGGCAAGATCGAGTTCGACGGTCGCACGGTGTCGCAAAGCGAGACCGAAGTGTTGATGCGAACCCTACGCGACCCGGCCAAGCTGTCGGAAGTCTGGCGCAAATGGCACGCCACCGCGCGCGGTACGAAAGCCGACTACGCGCGTATGGTGTCGATCGCCAACGCCGGCGCCAAGGAACTCGGTTTCGCCAATGTCGGCCAGATGTGGCGCTCGGGCTACGACATGACGCCGGCCGAATTCGCAACTGAAGTCGACCGGTTGTGGGGCCAGGTCAAGCCGCTCTACGACGAGCTCCATTGCCACGTCCGCGCCAAGCTCAATCAGGCCTACGGCAGCGAGGCGGTGCCGCTGGATCAGCCGATCCGGGCTGATCTGCTCGGCAACATGTGGGCGCAGGAATGGGGCGCGCTCAACGATCTGGTGCTGCCGACATCCGGCGCGACCAACATCGACATCACCAAACTCTTGAAGGACAATGGCTACGACGAACTCAAGATCGTCAAGACCGGCGAGGCGTTCTTCACCTCGCTCGGCTTCGCGCCACTGCCACAGACGTTCTGGGATCGCTCGCAGATCGTCAAGCCGCGCGACCGCGAAGTGGTGTGCCACGCCTCCGCCTGGGATTTGGACGACCGCGACGATATCCGTATCAAGATGTGCACCAAGGTGGATGCCGAGGATTTCCAGACCGTCCATCACGAGCTCGGGCACAACTACTATCAACGCGCCTACAAGGATCAGCCCTACATCTTCAAGAGCGGCGCCAACGACGGTTTCCACGAAGCGATCGGCGACATGATCTCGCTTTCGATCACGCCTGAGTACCTGAAGCAGATCGGCCTGATCGACAAGGTTCCCGACGCCTCGCAGGACGTGAACCTGCTCCTGCAACGCGCCATGAATAGCGTCGCCTTTCTGCCGTTCGGGCTGCTGATCGACAAATGGCGCTGGCAGGTGTTCGCCGGCGAACTGACGCCCGCCACCTATAATGACGGCTGGTGGAAACTCCGCACCCGGTATCAGGGCATCCGGCCCCCGGTCGCGCGCACCGCCGATGATTTCGACCCCGGCGCCAAATATCACGTGCCGGGCAACACGCCGTATATGCGCTATTTCCTCGCCCGGATTCTGCAGTTCCAGTTCTTCAAAGCGGCCTGCGATCAGATGGGTTGGAAAGGCCCGCTGCATCGCTGTTCGTTCTACGGCGCGAAAAATGTCGGCGCGAAATTCGATGCCATGCTGGCGATGGGCGCATCGAAGCCCTGGCCGGA
Organism: Alphaproteobacteria bacterium; assembly: GCA_016869315.1. Lineage (GTDB taxonomy): Bacteria > Pseudomonadota > Alphaproteobacteria > Rhodospirillales > Rhodospirillaceae > VGEM01. Next base: position 5,166 of record VGEM01000105.1, read on the forward strand.
CGCGCTCGAAACCTTCACCGGCACCCGCGAGATGGACGGCTCGGCGATCGTCGCCCACTTCGAGCCGCTGATGGTCTGGCTGCGCGAGCAGAATAAGCAAAGGAAGTGCGGGTGGTGAGCGGCTCGCGGTTAATCGCTCGCGAGATATTGGGCCAGTGACATGATCCGAATGCCGGCATAAGTCTTGAGCGCCAGCATCGCCTTGTCGCCGGTGACGATTGCCTCAGCACCCGCCGAGACGGCGCATTCCAAGATTCGATTGTCGGGGCCGTCTCGAACGACGTTGAGGCGCCTTTTCGGCACGACCATCGCCCCCAAGCTATCAAAATAGACAAGCGCCCTGAATATCTCTCCCGGTTGGCGGCGAAGCTTGCGCGCCATGACGTCGGCAAGCTCGGCCATGATCGCTTGCGATAGCACCAGTTGATCTCGTCCGCTGACGATCCGATCCACGGCGTCCTGCGCGCGGCCACCGGGAAATCCGAAAGCGGAAACGAATATGTTTGTGTCGAAGACGACAATCACCGTTCGAGGTACCGCTCCAAATCCTCTTCGGTCAGAATACCCTTGTCCCTGACAACCTTGCTCCAATAGGACTGGATGTCTTTGAACTCATCCCACAGGCGCCGCGCACGGGCCTGCCGCAGCGCATCCTGGACGACGGCGCTCACGGATTTTCCTTCAGCCTTCGCCTGACGCTTTGTTTCGCGCGCCAGATCGTGGGAGAGCGAGATGGTCAGTTTCTCAGCGCCAGCCACGACAAAAATCTCCTAAAATCGGCGGCAAGAATGACGGTATGAATTTATCATACCAGCATATACTAGTCAATTTTAGCGAGAACTGAAAACGGCCATGCGTGAACTGTTTCAGACCTACACCCGCTACAACACCTGGATGAACCAGCGCATCTATGCCGGCTGCGCCAAGATTCCCGACGCCGACCGCAAACGCGATCTCGGCGCATTCTTCAAGTCGATCCATGGTACGCTGAATCATTTGGTTGTCGCCGACATGTTCAACCTAGCGCGCTTCAAGGGCGAACCCTTGCCGGCGTTGAAGCTCGATTCGACCGTTCATGAGAATTTCGACGAGCTGCGCGCGGTGCGGGCGGCGCTGGATCGGCAGTTCGCGGATATCTTTGCCACGGCAACCGACGCATGGCTAAACGAAGAGATCAAGATCGTCAGCGTCATTTACAAGACGACCTTCACCTGTCAGCGCTGGTTCTATGCCATGCAGGTGTTCAACCACCAAACCCATCACCGCGGCCAGGTGACGACATTGATGATGCAACTGGGTGTCGATCCGGGCCCGACCGACCTGCCCGTCATGAATCTGACCGCGTAGCGGAGCCCGATCGGCTGCACAACGCGCCGCGCAGTGCTATCGTGGCGGCCCACTTTGAGGAGGTCGACCATGCGCCGCCGAAACCTGCTGACAACCGCCGCCCTTGCGCCCGCCATCATCGGGACGTCCACAGCCTGGGGCGCCGAGCTCAAGCTCGACGTCAACAACCCCGAGCATCAGTTTCTGATTCACCGCAAGCTCGCCTACGCGATGACCGGCGACGTCACCTATTGGATGCTGGTTGGCATCCGCTATGGCCACGTCGAGCACAAGATGGTGCCGTTGTGGCAGATGAATGTCGCGAGTTGGTTCACCGCGAAGGATCTCGATGGCGGCGCTTACGAAGTGACGCAGATGAATGCGACCTTCTACACCGACCCCAAGACCGGCGCGTTCCTGGAGAGCTTCACCAATCCCTTCAATGGCAAGTCCTACAAGATTCCCTACGTCGCGCCGGCGGCGCGCAAGCAGGTGCACAAGCCCGGCCATGGCGAGGATCGCCCGCCCCGCCCCGGCTACAAGCTGGAGCCGACCAGCGAGCGTGTCGCCGGCATCGACGGCGGCGATGTCTGGATCAGGGCCGACAATTTCACCCGCATGACGCCCGACGATTCGACCAAGGGGTACACCCAGATCCACGACCTCTCGACCTACTTCGGCGCGCTCAAGGATGTCGCCAACACCGACAACAAGAACCCGGCGGCGCGCTGGGCCTTCAACGATCTCAACACGTTCCCTGATTACATGGAGATGGGCCCCAAGGGCGGCATGTTCTTCAGCCGCGCGCTCGGCCACAAGATTTTCCGCTACCAGGACATGCCGGCACTGTGGCGCGATCTGATGGACAAGCGCTATCCCGCCATCGCCCGCGATCCAGCCGGCGCGTTGAAGGGGTAACGTTCAAGGCGACTCATGCGTTGGCTGAAAGTTGGGCCCTGGCTTCCGCCAGGGCGACAATTCGGCCTTCGAACAGCGTTCGCTGATTAGAACTTCTTCGTCCGATCCCAGTCCTTCATCGCCCAAGCCTTCTGGGCGTCGGCGATGTCGGGCTTGAAGGGCGCGTCCCATGGAATTGGCGTGGCAAACACCGTCAGCGCGGTGTTGGGGCTGCCGCCCTTGACGCGCATCAGTGCCGTCCAGCCGGTCTTCGAGCCGAACGGCCCGCGCTGCTGGCCCGGCGCGAACCAGGCGTAAGCGCCGGGGCGCATGAGGCCCTGCGGCGTCGCCACCTCGCCGTCGAGCACAAACATTTCCTCGACGCACTCATGAAACGCACCCTGGCGTTTGGTGCTTGGCGTGTCGGCGGCGACTTTTTGAATCCAGGTCGCTTCGTGCGCGGCCGGGTCGGTGCGCAGCATGCGCATCACGCCTTCCTTGCCGAGAGACAGAGTTCTGTTGGTGGCGGAAGGCTGCCACTTCAACTGCTCGCTCGACACATGCTTGATCAGCCGCTCGGGCTTGTACATGCCGGCCGGCGCTTCCTCGTAGAACGCGAGATGTTCGCCCTCGTAGAAATTGAGCAGCACCGCGCCGGTATCGCTTTTCATCACGTTGTGCATGTATCTGGCCGGAAGGTAGGCGTAATCGCCCGCCTTATAGACGGTGCCGTCCAATTCGAGGCTGCCGTCGAGCACATAGAATTCCTGATCGCTGTTGACGTAATGCCGCCGCGGCATTTTCCAGTTCTTGGGATACTTGAAGATCACCGTCACCGATCGCGTGCCCCGGGCGTCATAAGACAACGCGACGCCCTCGACGCCGGGCTGCGAGTTGTTGTCGCCGAGCACGCGGCCCGGCGCGACCTGCGACTGCACGAAATTGGTATGCGGCCGGCCAAGCCCGAGCACCGGGTCGGCGGCGCGCGCCGACGGCGCCAGCACGCCGGCGCCACTGGCCAGCAACACATATCGACGGTCGATCATGGCATTCCCTCCACCTGCAACCGCTCAAAACTAACGCCGGTCGGTAGCATTGCAATGGCCGGAATGCGCGGCGCGTGGCCGATCACGTAGGCCGCGTTGGTGATCCAGATCGCCGGCGCGGCGTCGTGCAACCGCGCCATGTAGGCCTTCAGCATGTCCTCACGCCGGGTGAGGTTGGTCTCGGCATTGATTGCCTCGATATCGGGAACAAGCGCGGAATCGCAGAAAAACGGGTTCGGCTTGAGGCACGAGAAGTACTCAACCGCGCGGATCGGATCCTGGTATGCCGCATTGTTCCAGGTCTGCGAGAAGCCGTCGGTCTCGCCCCATTTGCCGGTGACGTACTTGCCCTGGTAATCGGCGAAGGTGATGGTGCGCAGATCGACCGCGACGCCCACCGCCGCCAGATCCTGGGCGATCTTTTGATAAATGATCGCATCGGGCGTGGCATTGCCGGTGACAACATCGAATTTCAGAGACAGCCCGTTCGCGTATCCCGCCTCGGCCAGCAACGCCCGCGCCCGCGTTGGGTCATAGGCATAGGGCGCGACATCGGGATTGTGCCCGGTGAGTCCGGGCGGCGCGCCCTGCCCCACCGGCACGACATGGCCCTGCAGCATCACGTCGGCGATCGCATCTTTGTCGACGGCGTGATTGAGCGCCCGGCGCACGCGCGGGTCTTTCAACGGATGCGCCCCCGCGCGCACGGTGCGGAGCGCGATCGACTTGAGCTGCGGGTTGGGCTGCACGTGCACTTTGATGCCGGCCGCCTCAAGATCGGCGATGTCTTCGGTCATCAGGCCGGTCGACAGATCGACCTGACCCGACATCAGCGCCTGAATGCGAGCGTTCTGCTCGGCGATGACGCGATAGGTGAATCGATCGACGCCATCTATCTGCCGCCATGCACCGGCGTAGGCTTCAAGTTCAGCGAGCTTATTGGCCGGCCCCCAGCTGACGAGGCGGTACGGGCCGGTACCGGTCGGCGCGCGCGCGTAGGCCTCTGGTCCGACAGAATTCCACCGCGCCGCGTTGACGATGAACATGGTCGCCAGCCGCTTGGGCAGAATAGCGTCGGGCACCTTGGTGACGATCTCGACGGTGAGATCGTCGCGCGCGGTCGCAGACGCAACATTGGCGATCTCGCCCGTCACCAGGTACGTCGTCGCGCGCAGGATATCGATGGTGCCAAACACGTCGCGCGCGGTGAACGGCGTGCCGTCGTGAAACGTCACATTGGGTCTGAGGTGAAACACCCAGCGGGTCGGCGCTTCCATCTGCCACCGCACTGCCAGCGCCGGCTTCGCCTCCTTGCCCCAGTCGAGCACCGTCAGCGCATCGAAAATCGCCAGCCAGATCTCGCTCGACGGCTGATTGACCCCGGTGAAGGGATTGCCGAGACCCGGCGGAAACGCGGCGGTGGCGACGGAGATTTCAGCGGCGCGAGGTGATGCGCCGAGAAAGAGCGTTGCCACGACAGCCGCAACGACTCTCTTCTGTCGTCCCGCGACTTGTTCGCGGGACCCAGAGGTTTTTGCTTGTTTCGCAAACGAAAACCTCTGGATGGCGCAGACGAGCCGCGCCATGACGGGGAGAGATTGTTGATGCACTCACGCCACCGCTGGCGCGTGGTGAGCCTTGTGGCTCGAGGGCAGATCCTCGAACGTGATCATCTGCAGCCGCGGATCCTTCTTACGTTCCAGCCCCGCCGCCGGATCGGTGATGACGTTGAGCACCGTGGTGCGATCCGTCGCCAGCGCACGCTTCAGAGCCGGCGCGATGTCGTCGGGCTTTTCGATGCGTTCGCCGAGATGCCCGTAGGCGTGGCCGATCAGGTGATAGTCGTTGGCGCCGAGTTCGCAGTTGACGTTGCGCCCCGCCGAATGGAGCTGGCCGTTGCGCTCGGTGCCCCATCCGCCATCGTTGCCGATGACGATGGTGATGCCGAGCTTGGCCAGCTGCAGCGCGTTCAACTCGCTGCAGTAGAACCCGAACGCACCGTCGCCGGTGATCAGCACCACGCGCCGCGCCGGCCGGCCTTCGCGCGCCGCCATCTCGCGCTCGCCCGCTGCAGCGCCAATGGCCAAGGGTGTCCCGATGCCCATGGAGCCGAGCGGATAGTGGTCGAGATAGGTGCGCGGCGCGCGGATACGGAGAATCGCGAGCGACCAATTCAGAATATCGGCGCCGTCGCCGACCACGATCACGTCCTTCGGCATCGCCGCCATCAACTCGCGCGCCAGACGGTACGGATGAATCGCGCCGGTCGGGTTGCGGCCCAACTCTTCGATCCGCGTCAGCCGCGCCTTCATGGCGTCCAGCACCCAGGTCGGCTTCGCCCGCGTGGTCGCCCCCAACGCGGCGGACAGTTTCCGCACCGTATGCGCGGCGTCGCCGTGCAGCGCCACATCGACGGCGCGGTTG
>VGEM01000106.1 GCA_016869315.1 Alphaproteobacteria bacterium
CCATGAGGCGCTTCGCTTTTTCTGGGTCATAGTCGAAATCGCCGATCGTATCGTCGCGGCCAAAAACGCCGCGCGCCGCCGGCTGACTAGCGACGACCGTGCTGCCGCGGAGCAGCGTCGCGACAATGGGCGCCCGATTGACCGCAAGATTGAGGGCGCGCCGCACGCGCACATCGTTGAATGGAAGATCGCGCGTCGTGACCAGCGAGATGCCGCTGACGGTGCCGTCCTGCCAACTCAAACCGGCGTGACCGGCCGCCGTCAGCACGTCCCTGTCCTCGGGGTTGAGGTTGGTTGAAATGTGGGCCTGTCCAGTCAACACCGCCTGCAGCCGGGCCGTCGCATCGGGCAACTCGATCAATTCCAACCGGTCGACCTTGGGCGGCCGCCAGCCGTCTTTGAATGCGCGAAAGACGGCGCGGTTTGGCTCAAACTGCTCGGCGATGAACGGCCCGGTCGCAATTGGCGCCTTGCTGAAGGCTTCACGGCCGAGCGCCCTAAACGCCCCTGGCTCGGGTAGCGCCAACACTGAAACGTAGCGCGGCAGACTCGGTTCGGGCTCCATTGTGACGATGTCGACGGTGAGCGGGTCGACCGCGCGTGCCATCGCCAGCGCCGGCAAGTCTCGCTTCAAATTGTCGGTCGGGGCCGCCTGATTGACCAGGTAATCGACCGCGAACACAACCGCGTCGGATGTCAGCGGCGCTCCGTTGGAGAACCGAACGTCATGGCGCAGCTTGAAGCGCCAGGTCCGGTCGTCGATCCGATTCCACGCCACCGCGAGCCACGGCCTCAACGCGCCATCTGCGTCGATCCGCGTCAACCCATCGAACATGGCGCTCAAGGTGGTGATGCTGGGTGTTGCCGAGGTCGCAAACGGATTGGCTATGCGGGGCGGCAATGTGGTGATTGCCATCCTGAGGGTGGCGGCGCCCGCGGTCGCAGCCGCCATCGTCAAGACTCCAATCACCAAGGCCGACCAGACGCGGCGCACTTCCGGCCCCCGACTTTTCCCGACTGCTTGTTGCATCCTGGGGGCGATGATACCAATTCTGAGCGCTAAAGAAATCAAGCAAAAGACCAGGGAGCGATCGGAATGTCCGCCCTCACCGGCAAAGTTTCCGCGATCATCACCCAGAGCCGCGATAATTTGTCGGCGCTCGGCGCGCTGTCGGACGACATTGCCCGCGCCGCCGAGATGATGATCGCCGCACTGAAGGCGGGCCGGACGATTTTCTTTTGTGGCAATGGCGGCTCGTGCTCGGACGCCGCGCACTTGGCCGGCGAATTGTCTGGTCGCTTTTTTCTCGACCGGCGCGGGCTCCCGGCGATTGCGCTCGGCATGAGCAATGCCGCACTGACCGCCATCGGCAACGATTTTGGCTACGAAAACGTCTTTTCGCGCGAGCTCGACGGATTGGCCCGTCCAGGCGACGTGCTGATCGGCATTTCGACCAGCGGCAACAGCAAGAACGTGATCAAGGCGCTGATGCTGGCCAAGTCGCGCCAACTCGGCACCATCGGATTTACCGGCCAAACCGGTGGCGCCATGGCCGCGCATTGCGACATTTGCCTCAAGGTCCCCTCGACCTCGACGCCCCGCATTCAGGAAATGCACATCGTCGCCGGCCACATCGTCTGCGAGCTGGCGGAAGCGGCCCTGGCTTAGGCCAAAATTCGGCCGCAATCCGTTGTGAAACAAGACGAAATCGGGTCTTGCCGCCGGCCGTAAGGTCGTCCAATAAGTGACCCCTTCGGCCCAGTCGCGGCGCGGGCCCTGATCAATGTGGAGCACGTCTTGTCAGTCGGATCGGGCTATCGCCCGTACTCTTGGCCACGATGGCTGACGACCGTGATGATGCTGGCGTCGACGCCGGCATTGGCCGGCCCGCTCACGATCAGCAATTCGACCAGCGCCGCGGTCTCGACCTCGCGCGGCGACGGCTCAGGAGAAGGCGACATCACGGTCGATGGTGCCGGCTCGATCACGCTGTCGACCGGCGTTCCCCTGACCATCGACAGTAACAACTCTGCGCTGGTCAACGGCAACATCACCCACAACGCCCGCACCGGCGCGACGGCCGTTTTCATCAACACGCTCGACGCCAACAATCAGCCACGCACGTTGGTCAGCGGGTTCACGATGGGTGGCGCCATCACCATCGAAGGGCCGCGCCAGCAAGATCTCGATCGGACCAATGCCGGCAACACCGCCATCCGTATCGCGGGCACCGGGGTGTTCCAGGGCAACGTCAACATCGCCATCAATTCGTCGATCCTTGTCGGCGGCGCCAATTCCTTCGGCATCAATGCCGACAGCACTATCCGCGGCGACGTGACGGTCGGCGCAAACTTCACCTTGAACGGCAACGATGCCGTGGGCGCCCGCTTCGGTGGACCGATCACCGGAAACGTCTCGATTGGCGGGCAAACCGCCACGGCGGGTCTGAATGGACCGGGCTGGATCTTCGGCGGCGATATTGGCGGCTTTCTGGTGTTGAACGGCGCCATCGGAACCGGCGCCCGCGCCCAGTTCGACAACGACGGGAGACTGGTCCGACCGGTGCAAGGCGGTTCGGCCATGCGCATTGGTGGCGGGGTCGGCGGCGGGATCGCTTTTGACGGCGACGGCCTGACCGAAACCCAGGAGTTGACCATCGCGCCCGCTGCCAATGCCCCCGTCGATACCCTGCTCTACACCGAAGCGGGAAATGTGCCGACGTTGGTGATCGCGCCAACCGGCGCCGGCGGCGACCTCGTGATCGGCAGGCTCGCCGCCACCATCGACGTCAACCAAAGCAGCTTCCTGATGAAGGGCCAGATTCAGTCGACCACGACCGAACCGAGACGGGCGGCGTTTGCGATCGACATTTCGGGCAGCGCCACGGGGCAGGCCTCGCGCCTGACGCGCTTCATGGGCGATATCCGGCTTGAGACCGGAAACATCGATGCGGTCTCGGTCGACGCCGACGCCACCGGCATCCGGTTCGGCGACCGCGCCAGCGCACCGCGTTTCATCAACAACGGCGAAGTCGTGGTTCGCGCTCAGGATCAGACCGAGGATGGCACGACCGGGGTCCCCGGCACCGGCGGTGGCAACGCCTCCGGTTTTCTGATCGCGGCGACGGCTTCGCTCCAGCGGTTCGAGAATCTGGGCGTGTTCACGATCGACGCTCGCGGCAGGTCGTTCAATGCGCTGGGCCTGATCGATGAATCGGGAACGCTGACAAGCTTCGTGAATTCGGGAACGTTCGCCGCAACCATCCGCCCGACCGGCACCGGCCGCGCCGTCGGTGTCGACCTCGGTCGCGCGACACAGGCGACCACATTCACCAATACCGGCACCTTCAGCGGATCGGTTCGTCTCGGGTCCGGCGCCGATACGTTAACGTCGACCGGCGGTTCGATGACCGGCGATATCAACATGGGCGGCGGCAACAGCACGGTGCGCCTCAACAACACCACCGTCACCGGCAACATCGATCTTGGCGCGGGGAATCACAGCGTTACGGTCGAGAACCGGGCGACGCTGCGCGGCGGCATCGGCCGCGGCGCGGGCACGGCCGACCTCAATGTCGCGAACTCGTCGATCGCGGTGCCGGGCGGCAAGGTGATTTCGGCGACAAACGCCAGCTTCACCGGGACGACCAGCCTCGATTTCGCCATTGATGGCCAAACCGCAAGCACGTCGGCGCCATTGATGGGCGCCACTGGACAGATGGTGATTGCGCCAACCGTGTCGATCTCGACCCGGCTTGCCGGATTGGTTCGGAATTCCACCACCTTCACGCTGATCAGCGCCGCCAATCTACAGATGGGCGTGCCCGTTGCCAACATCAGGTCGTCGACCGGTTCGTTCATATACGAGTTTAGAACGCGGGTATCGCCGACCAACGCCAACGTCATTCTGCTCGACGTCAATCGCAAGACGGCGGCCCAGCTTGGCTTAGGCTCGACGCTCGGCGCCGTGTACGAAGGCTCGCTCACCGCGCTCGGCAACGACGGCGAACTCTTCGCCAGCATCGCGTCGAAATCCGACCGCGCCGGTTTCGAGTCCGCGATCCAGCAGCTCGCCCCCGATTCCAGCGACGCCACCTTGATCACGGCGGTCAACACTCAGAACATGGCGCATGGCGTGATCCGGCATCGGCTGGCCGGCATCCCGAGGACCCTGGGTCCCAATCCGACCGGCGAATATCCGTCGTTCTGGATCCAGCAATTGGGAAGCTACGGTTCGCGAAAGTCAGAAGGCGAGGATAAGGGTTACAAAATCTATGCCGCCGGGGTCGCGGCCGGATACGACTGGCAGAGCACCGACGCGCTTAAACTTGGATTTGGTTTGTCGCGCACCTGGTCGCTGCCCGACGAAAAGAACACGGACGATCGGCCGCTCCGCGTGATCGCCACCCAACTCGATCTCTATGCCCGACATCAGAACGGCCCCAATTTTACGCAGGCGATTCTGGGCGGCGCTTACGACGCCTACCGCAGCCGGCGGCGGGTGGTCATCGACAACATCGTGCGCGAGCCGATAGGCGAATGGTCGGGCTATCACATCGGCGGCGCCATCGACACCGGCACCACGGCGCGTTTCTCGCAAACGAAAGTTTCCCCGTACGCCCGTGTCGCTTTCCTCAAGACACACGAAGGCTCTTACACCGAGGCGGGCGGCGGCGCCGGCGTCGACCTCGATTACGACACGCGCAATCAGGACTCGCTTCGGGGCGGCATTGGCTTCGTTGCCCAGCGCCGGTTCGCGCTGCTTCAGGACAGCGGCATCGAAGCCGAATTGCGTGGCGACTATGCCCGTGAATTTGGCGCCGGACGGCCCAAGGCATCGCTTCGATTTGCGTCCGGCGGACCCACGTTTGTCGCCAACGGCGCCAAGCCGGGGAAGAACATCGTCACCGCCGGCCTGAGCGTCGGCGTTCGCGACATCTTTACGGCGTTTACCGTGGACTACGACGCCTCATATTCGGGCGATTACCTTGGCCAGACGCTTTCGGCGACCTTCAGATTCAGATTCTAAGTCGGCCGTTTTCATCCGGCGACATACCTCCCTCGATCGTTAAGATTGACTATTCCGATCCACCCCTGGATCACGGACAATCCTGGTCCTCTTTGGCGATTCCAAAACCAAAGGAGGACCATATTTTCGCGTCGTTGGTCTGATCGCCCCGACAATTTGCAACTGAAGAGACATGATCCGAATTGGCCCTGCCCCAATTGCCGCTCTCGCAGCAATCGTGTCGGCGACCGCAGCCCAGGCGCAACAAAAAGAGAGGCGCGACGGTATCGCCGCGGACGGATTTGGACCGCTTGAGCGAATCGTTGTCATTGGCCGCCAAGTCGATCGTTTGCCGCCTACATCGGCGAAAGCCTCGCCGTATCGGCGCGCGGTGTCACCGACGGGATTCGCTGCTTCGCCCGTGACGACAGTTTCGATCTCGCTAACCTCGCCTGTCCGATCATCGCCTTTCACGGCGCTGACGACGGAATGGTTCCGCTGACGCGGATCAAGGCGTTCCTCAAGCCGTACCCCCGCGTCGATCTCAGAGTTCTCGATGGCGCCGGGCACCTGCTCGGCTTTCGCATCACCAAGGAACGCGTCGACGCCATGGCGGCGTAACGGTGGACTTCGAGGCCCGGTCGAACTACAGATTCGATCATGCCCACGTCACTCCCGCCGACCGCCCGCAGTCTATATGCCCATGGCATGTCACCCGCCGTCAGCCATGACGAGGCGGCGCGCATGAATGTGCTGTCGTCGCTCAATGCCTTTGTTCATCGTTCGCTGAGTGCCGGCGTGCGGCTCGCCTATGATCGTGATGTCGCGCCAACCCTGACCGATGCCGACAAGGACTTGAGTGACCCCCGCGTCCGGGTCGGCGCGACCGTTCGCGCCAAGATCGCGAAGAGCCCGGTCTATCAGCACTGGGCCTCGCTCCGGCGTAACATCCAGGAAATGAACCGCCAGAACGCCCGCCACGTCGCGCTTCGCCAGATCGACGATCTCACGGCGCGCGCGCAACGGTTTTCGGGCAATGCCGAGACGTTGACCCTCGATCCCGCGACCGAGGTGCCGCGCTATCTCGCCGAAGCCGACAATCACTTGCAGCCCGGCGGCTATCACGCGGAAGTCAAACCGGGCGACGTGATCGCGGGCGCCACTTACGATCTCGCCACCTTCGTGACATCGGCGGGCGGCTTCGGCCCCAAGGGCGACTCCGGCGGTCGCGGCATTTCAAAGTGGCTGAAGGCCCGATTCCCCGAATTCAAGCCGAAACGCATCCTCGATCTCGGCTCGGCCCACGGTAATAACACGCTGCCGCTCGCGGCGGCGTTTCCCGAGGCCGAGGTGGTCGCCCTCGATGCCGGCGGCCCGGTGCTGCGCTACGGCCACGCCCGTGCCCGCGCGATGGGCTTCAACAACGTGCGCTTCATCCAGCGCGCCGCCGAGGACATCGACGCCAGCCTCGGCACGTTCGATTGGATCCAGTCGACCATGTTCTGGCACGAGACCTCGACGCGCGCGATCGACGTGGTGATGAAGCGCGTCTTCGCCGCGCTCAACACCGGCGGCGTGTTCATCAATCTCGAACAGCCGAATTTCACCGGCACGACGCCCGTGTTCGACCGTTTCATGCGCAACTGGGACGCCTGGTACAACAACGAGCCCTTTTGGGCGCGGTTGCACGAGATGAACATGGTCGAGGCGCTGCAGCTGGCGGGCTTCATGCGCGACAAGTGCTTCGAGGGCGGCGTCAATCCCGACGTGGAGCCCGGCCATTATCCGCCCTGGGCCGGCAGCGTCAGCCGGCACGATCACGAACACGCCACGCCCGTTGCGGGCAAGACCGGCTACAGCGGCGAGAGCTGGTATCTGTTCGGCGCCTGGAGATAACGGTGACTGTCACCTCGACGATCGCTTTCGCGGCGACCATGCTGGTGTTCGCGCTGTCGCCCGGACCGGGCGTGGTGGCGGTCGTCTCGACCGCTGTCAGCCGCGGCTTTTGGCCGGCGACGGCACTCGGCTTTGGTCTGGTGCTGGGCGATCTCGTTTATTTGCTGTTCGCTGCCTTTGGCCTGTCACTGATCGCCGAAGTTCTGGGCGAGCTATTCGTGATCGTGCGCTATCTTGGCGCCGCGTATTTGATCTGGCTCGGGATTCAAGCCTGGCGCGCACGCCCCGACACACCAGCAGCCCACGTCGAGACGGGTCGGGCCGGACTTTTTCGCAGCCTGGCCGGAGGGTTCTTTGTCACCCTCGGCAATCCCAAGGTGATCGTGTTCTATCTCGGCTTCCTGCCGGCGTTCCTCGATTTGGCCAATCTCACGGCGATCGATCTGCTGATCGTTGTCGGCATCGTTGTCGGTATTGGAACGGCCACCATGGCCGACTACGCGCTTCTCGCCGCCCATGCCCGCCGCTGGCTCGGCAGCGCCCGCGGCGTGACGTGGATGAATCGCAGCGCCGGCACCCTGCTGGTTGGGGCTGGCGTCGCGGTTGCGGTGAAGTCGTAGGCAAACGCTGCTTGACCCGCCGCATTGATCGCCAGGCATCGGCCGGGCACACTCGGCTTATGAGCGCTCCAATCGCCTGGACACCCGCCCGCGCCGCGGAAATCATCTTGTCGTTGAAGCATCTCGACGGCGCCTGCTTGCCGATTCTGCGCGCGATTCAGGCCGAGTTTGGCCATGTGCCGCCGGAGGCGGTGGCGATGGTGGCGGATGCGCTCAACCTGTCGCGGGCGGAGGTGCATGGCACGTTCAGCTTCTATCACGACCTCCGCGCCGAACCGGCGGGGCGGACGGTGGTGAAGCTGTGCCGCGCCGAAGCGTGCCAGGCCATGGGCGGCGATGCGCTGGCTGAGCGCGCGATGCGTAAGATCGGCGTCGACTGGCACGGCACGACCGCCGACGGTCGCGTGACCCTGGAGCCGGCGTTTTGCCTCGGTCTGTGTTCGACGGCGCCGGCGGCGATGGTTGGCGAGAGAGTCGTCGGCCGCCTTGACGAGACCACGCTGGGCCGTCTGCTCGACGCCGCGCCATGACGAACCTGTTCATTCCCCGTGATTCGGCCGCGGTTGCGGTCGGCGCCGAGGAGATCGCGGCCACCGCCGCAAGACGCCGTGGCGTCACCGTCATTCGCACCGGTTCGCGCGGCCTGCACTGGTTGGAGCCTTTGATCGAAGTTGAGACGCCTGCCGGGCGCGTGGCCTATGGACCGGTTGGCGCCGACGACATCACCGCGGTGCTGGATGCGGCCATCGCAGGCGGTGCGCCGCACCGGCTTCGCATTGGCAAGCCCGAGGATCATCCGTTCCTCAAGCGCCAGACGCGCCTCACCTTTTCGCGGTGCGGGATCATCGATCCACTGTCGTGGTCCGACTATGTCGCGCACGGTGGCGGGAAAGGACTGACGCGCGCCCGCGCCATCGGCGCCGATGCGACGATTGCCGAGATCACCGCCTCGGGTCTGCGCGGCCGCGGCGGCGCGGGATTTCCGGCCGGCATCAAGTGGAAGACAACGCGCGACGCGAAAGGCGACAACAAGTACATCGTCTGCAATGCCGACGAGGGCGATTCAGGTACCTTCGCCGATCGCATGCTGATGGAGGGCGATCCGTTCGCGCTGATTGAAGGTATGGCGATCGCCGCCCTCGCCGTCGGCGCGACAAAGGGCTTCATCTATATCCGCTCGGAATATCCGCTCGCCATCGCCGTCATGCGTGAGGCGCTCGGCATCGCCCGCGCACGAAACCTGCTCGACGGTTGCGACATCGAGATTCGCGTCGGCGCAGGATCGTACGTCTGCGGCGAGGAGACCGCGCTGCTGGAGAGTCTCGAAGGCAAGCGCGGCCAGGTCCGTGCCAAGCCGCCGCTGCCGGCGCACGCGGGCCTGTTCGGCAGACCAACCGTGGTGAACAACGTGCTCACGCTGGCGACGGCGCCCGTCATCCTTGCCGATGGCGGGGCGGCTTACGCCAAGCACGGTGCGGCCAAGTCGCGCGGCACCATGCCGATTCAGCTCGCGGGCAACCTCAAGCACGGCGGGCTTTTCGAAGCACCGTTTGGCCTAACGCTGGGCGAACTTGTCACCGATATTGGCGGCGGCACCGCCTCGGGCCGACCGGTTCGCGCCGTTCAAGTGGGCGGACCCCTGGGCGCTTATTTTCCGCCGGCGCTGTTCGACACGCCGTTCGATTACGAAGCCTTCGCCGCTAAGGACGGCCTGATCGGCCATGGCGGTATCGTCGTGTTCGACGACACCGTCGACATGGCCCGCCAGGCCCGCTTTGCCATGGAGTTCTGCGCCATCGAATCCTGCGGCAAGTGCACACCCTGTCGAATTGGGTCTGTCCGCGGCAAGGAGACGATTGACCGCATCATTGCCGGGGAAAACGTTGCCGCCAATATCGCGCTTGTCGAGGATTTGTGCGCCACCATGAAGGCGGGATCGCTCTGTGCCTTGGGCGGCTTTGTGCCGTATCCTGTGTTGAGCGCCATTCGCCACTTCCGCGAAGACTTCGAACCATGATGTTGCCGACATGACGCTGCTCAAGGATAGAGACTTCGGCACGCCGCCGGTGGCGGGCGCGGCGACGGTATCGCTCTCCGTCGACGGCATTCCTGTCTCGGTGCCGGCCGGCACCTCGATCATGCGCGCCGCGGCCGAAGCCGGGGTCACGATCCCGAAGCTATGCGCGACCGACGGTTTGAACGCGTTCGGCTCGTGCCGGTTGTGCCTGGTCGAGGTCGAGGGACGCGCCGGCACACCGGCCTCGTGCCACACGCCGGTCGCGGCCGGGATGAAGGTCGCGACCCAGACCGCGCGACTGCAAAACCTGCGCCGCGGCGTGATGGAGCTTTACATCTCCGATCACCCGCTCGACTGCCTGACGTGTCCGGCCAATGGCAACTGCGAGCTGCAAGACATGGCCGGCGCGGTTGGCTTGCGCGAGGTGCGCTACGGCTATGCCGGCGAAAATCATCTCGTTGCCCGGAAGGACGAGTCCAATCCTTATTTCATCTTCGATCCAGCGAAGTGCATTGTCTGCTCGCGCTGCGTACGCGCCTGCGACGAAGTCCAAGGCACGCTGGCGCTGACCATCAAAGGCCGCGGATTTGCGTCGAAGGTTGCGGCCAGCCAGGACGACAGCTTCTTCGACTCCGAGTGCGTGTCGTGCGGCGCCTGTGTGAAGGCCTGCCCGACGGCAACACTCATCGAAAAGTCCGTGATCGAGATCGGCCAGCCCGAGCGGAAAGTCGTCACCACCTGTGCGTACTGTGGCGTCGGCTGCTCGTTCCAAGCCGAGCTGCGCGGCAATCAGGTGGTGCGCATGGTGCCGTTCGAGGACGGCAAGGCCAACCATGGCCACAGTTGCGTCAAAGGCCGCTTCGCTTGGGGTTATGCGACTCACAAGGATCGCATCACCACGCCGATGATTCGCGCGCGGATATCCGATCCCTGGCGCGCGGTCGGTTGGGACGAAGCCATCGCCCACGTCGCCGGCGAGTTCAAACGCCTCCAGTCGACGTATGGCAAGGGCGCGGTTGGCGCCGTCACCTCGTCACGGTGCACCAACGAGGAGACCTTCCTCGTTCAGAAGATGGTGCGTGCCGCCTTCGGCAATAACAACGTCGACACCTGCGCCCGGGTTTGTCACTCGCCGACCGGCTATGGCCTGAAGCAGACCTTTGGCACCTCGGCCGGCACCCAGGACTTTGACTCGGTAGCCGAGGCCGATGTGATGGTCGTCATCGGCGCCAATCCGACCGACGGGCATCCGGTGTTCGC
>VGEM01000107.1 GCA_016869315.1 Alphaproteobacteria bacterium
CCAACCGGCGAAAATGGCGCCGAGGGCCAACACCCCGAGCGGCAACGTCATCACGACCGGGCTCTCGTGAACGTGCTCCATCGTGTGGTGATCGGCCCGCGGTTTACCGAAGAAAGTCATGAAGGTCAGACGCCACGAGTAAAACGACGTCAGGAACGCGGCCGTGATGCCGAGCGTAAACGCCAGCGAGCCTTGCGGCGTGCCTGCCGCATGCGCGGCCTCGAGGATCATGTCTTTCGAGTAGTAGCCGGCAAACAGCGGGATGCCGGTCAACGCGAGGTTGCCGATGATCATCACCGTGAAGGTGACCGGAATCATGCGCCAGATTCCGCCCATGCGGCGCATGTCTTGCTCGTTCGACATGGCATGAATCACCGATCCGGCGCTGAGGAACAACAATGCCTTGAACCAGGCGTGGGTCATCAGGTGGAAAATCGCCGCGGGATAGGCACTGACGCCGCAGGCAAAGAACATGTAGCCGAGCTGCGAACAGGTCGAATAGGCGATCACCCGCTTGATATCGTTTTGCACGCAGCCAACCGTGGCCGCGAAGAAAGCTGTCGACGCACCGATCAATGTCACGACCAGCAGCGCATCGGGCGCCAGTTCGAACAACGGCGACATGCGCGCCACCAGGAACACGCCGGCCGTGACCATGGTCGCCGCATGGATCAATGCCGACACCGGGGTCGGGCCTTCCATCGCATCCGGCAGCCAGGTGTGCAGGAACAACTGCGCCGACTTACCCATGGCCCCGACAAACAGCAGCAGGCAGATGATCGTCATGGCGTGCCAGTCGGTCGAGAAGAAATTCACGCTGGCATCAGCCTTACCGGAGGCTGCTTGGAAGATCACGTCGAAGGACACGGCATCAAACAGGACGTAGACGCCAAAAATGCCGAGCAAGAAGCCGAAATCTCCGATGCGATTGACGACGAAAGCTTTGATGGCGGCGGCATTTGCCGAGGGCTTCTTGAACCAAAATCCAATCAACAAATAAGAGACGAGTCCGACGCCTTCCCAGCCGAAGAACAGCTGCACCAGATTGTCGGCCGTCACCAGCATCAACATGGCGAAGCTGAACAGCGACAGGTAGGCCATGAAGCGCGGCTTCGAATCGTCGTGCGACATATAGCCGCAGGCGTAGACGTGGATGAGGAACGATACGCAGGTGACCGTCATCACCATGACGGAGGACAGCGTATCGAACTTCAACGCCCAGGCCGCTTCGAACGTGCCGGAGCTGATGAACATGAAAACGGGAAGCGTGCGGGCATTGCCGTCGATCGCAACATCAATGAATGTCGGGATCGAACAGACCGCGGCAAGACTGATACCGGCGCAAGTCACGACCTGCGAGGCGCGATCGCCGATGATGCGGCCGAAAAAGCCCGCGATCGCGGCGCCAACCAACGGCAGAAAGACGGCGGCGTACTGCAACAAGGGCCCTACCCTCTCATCTGATTGATGTCCTCGACCTCGATCGAGCGCCGGTTACGGTAGAACACGACGACGATGGCGAGGCCGATCGCGGCTTCGGCAGCCGCGACCGTCAGCACCAGCATCGTGAACACCTGACCGGCAAGGTCATTGAGGAACGAGGAGAACGCGACAAGGTTGATGTTGACCGATAACAGCATCAATTCGACCGACATCAGGATGACGATCAAGTTCTTACGATTGAGAAAGATGCCGAAGATCCCGAGCGTGAACAGGATCGCGCTGACGGTCAGGTAATGGCCAAGTCCGATGGTCATGATGCCAGCCCCTTGCCGACCGGCACTTTGACCACTTCCAGCGTGTCTTGAACACGGCGGTTGTTCTGAACCGAGATGTCCTGTTTGCGCACGCCGGGACGACGACGCAGCGTGAGCACGATCGAGCCGACCATGGCGACCAGCAGCACGATGCCCGCGCCTTGGAACAGATAGAAATACTGGGTGTAGAGGATGTTGCCGAGCGCTTCGGTGTTCGAAATGCCTTCGGGAACGGGCGCACTACGCAACGCCTCGGATTGAGGCGACATCGCCCAACTGCCGAAGACGATGGCGAGTTCAACGAACAAGATTCCACCGACCAAAGCGCCAACTGGAAGATACTTGATGAACCCTTCGCGCATCATCGTAATGTTAATATCGAGCATCATCACAACGAACAGGAATAGCACCGCCACCGCGCCGACGTAGACGACGACCAGGATCATGGCGACGAACTCGGCACCGAGCAGCACGAACAAGCCCGCGGCGTTGAAGAACGTCAGGATCAACCACAGCACCGAGTGCACCGGGTTCTTTTGAAAAATGACGTTGAGCGCCGCGATGATCGCGACGATCGAGAACAGGTAGAAGGCAAGCGCGGCGACGATCATCCCACCCTCACCGGTACGGCGCGTTAAGTTCGAGCCGCTTGGCGAGTTCTTTCTCCCAGCGGTCGCCATTCGCGAGCAGCTTGTCTTTGTTGTAGAGCAGCTCTTCCCGCGTCTCGGTGGCGAATTCAAAATTGGGGCCTTCGACAATGGCGTCGACCGGGCAGGCTTCTTCGCAGAAACCGCAGTAAATACACTTTGTCATGTCAATGTCGTAGCGCGTCGTCCGGCGGCTGCCGTCGTCGCGTGGCTCGGCCTCGATGGTGATGGCTTGCGCCGGGCAGATCGCCTCGCACAGCTTGCAGGCGATACAGCGTTCTTCGCCGTTCGGATAGCGGCGGAGTGCATGCTCGCCCCGGAAGCGCGGCGATAGCGGCCCCTTCTCGTAGGGGTAATTGATCGTGACCTTGGGTTTGAACATGTACTTGAGCGTTAGCCACATGCCCGAGGCCAATTCCCAGAGCAGAAACGAGCGTGCGGTGCGGTCAAGCATAGTCCGTCCCCGTCATTTCGGCAGATTGTCGGAGTAAACAAGGAAACCTGCCGTCGCCACCAGCCACACCAGCGAGAACGGCAGGAACACTTTCCAGCCAAGGCGCATCAATTGGTCATACCGGTAACGCGGAAACGTCGCGCGCACCCAGATGAACACGAACAGTACGAACGCGATCTTGAGCGCGAACCAGATGATGCCCGGAATGAAGCTCAAGGCCTCAAACGGCGGCAGCCATCCGCCGAGAAAGAGGATCGAGACCATTCCCGACATCATGATCATGTTGGCGTATTCGCCGAGGAAGAAGAGCGCGAAGGCCATCGACGAGTATTCGGTCATGAAACCTGCGACCAGTTCGGACTCGGCTTCAGGCAAGTCGAATGGATGGCGGTTGGTCTCGGCCAGGACCGAGATGAAGAAAAGGATGAACATCGGGAAGTGTGGAATGAAGTACCACATCCCTTTTTGCGCCTCGACGATACCCGAAAGGTTGAGCGTACCGGCCGTCAGCAGCACGCTGATCATGACGAATCCGATGGAGACTTCGTAGCTGACCATCTGCGCCGCCGAGCGCATCGCACCCAAAAACGCGTAGCGGCTGTTTGATGCCCAGCCCGCCATGACGATGCCGTAAACGCCAAGCGACGATACCGCGAACAAGTAGAGCACGCCGACGTTGATGTCCGAGATTACCCAACCGTCATCGACCGGGATCACCGCCCAGGCCATCAGCGCGAGCGTGAACGTCACCATCGGCGCTAGCAGGAACACGACCGGGCTTGAGCCCGTCGGTAGCACCGTTTCCTTGAAGAGAAGTTTCACCGCGTCGGCAAACGGCTGCAGGAGGCCAAACGGACCAACGACGTTTGGTCCCAAGCGCAGCTGCATCGCGCCGATAATGCGCCGCTCGGCCAGCGTCAGGAACGCAACCGCGATCAGGATCGGCACGACAAACAGCAGAATCTTGCCGAGAATCCAGAGAAACGGGATGACGTAGCCGTCGATGAACTCAGCCATCGGTGCCCGTCCGGGGCGTCGCGCCCATTGCGAACTGTTCGGTACACTTGGCCATGGTCGGTGACGCGCGGCTGATGGGGTCGGTCATATAATAATTGGAGATCGAGAATTTGAACGGCGTGGCGCTGATCGTGCCCGCCGTGCCAAACGGCTTCCACTCGGCCTTGGTGATCGTGTCGAGCGCACCGAGGCTTGGAGTCGCCTTGCGCATAGCGGCACGAACTTGGTCGAGCGAGTCAAACGGCAAGGTTTTGCTGAGGGCCTCAGACAGCGCCCGAATAATCGCCCAGTCTTCCTTGGCCTCGCCCGGCGGGAACGATGCGCGGGCCGCAACTTGCGCCCGGCCTTCGGTATTGACGTAAGTGCCCGATTTTTCGGTGTATGCCGCGCCTGGCAGGATGACATCGGCTCGGTGGGCACCGCGGTCGCCATGGTGCCCCTGGTAGATCACAAACGCCTTGCCGAGCCGTGATGTATCGATTTCGTCCGCGCCAAGCAGATAGACGACCTCGACCTCGCCCTTCGTCGCGCCGTTGAGAATGCCGAGCGTGTCCTTGCCGTCGGCGACAGGTACAAAGCCGAGATCGAGCCCGCCGACGCGGGCCGCCGCGGTGTGCAACACGTTGAACCCGTTCCAGCCATCTTTGATCGTACCAGTCTGCTCGGCGACACGACGCGCCGCTTCGAGGATGGCGGCGCCATCCGGCCGGGCCAGCGCCGCCTGGCCAAGGATCAGCATCGGCTTCTTGCTGCCTTCGGGTGGCTTGCAATTGGCAATCAGATCCGGCGTCGCACCGACATAGTGATACGGATAGGTCAGATCGACGTTCTCGCCGATCACACTAATGCTAAGCCCACCCTTAAGGTAGCGCTTGCGAATGCGGGCATTGAGGACCGGTGCCTCTTTGCGCGGATTACAGCCGACAATGAGAATAGCGTCAGCTTCTTCAATTCCGGCGATGGTCGAATTGAACAGGTACGAGGCGCGCACGGAAGGGTCGAGAGCTGCACCATCCTGTCGGCAATCCAGATTGGGCGAGCCGAGCGAAATCATCAGTTGCTTGAGAGCGAACATCGACTCACAGTCGACGAGATCGCCGGCGATGGCTGCGATGCGAGAGCCATTCAAACCGACGACACGGCGCGCGATAGCGTTGAAAGCGTCAGCCCAACTGGCTTCCTGCAGTTTGCCATTGGCGCCGCGGATGTAAGGACGGTCGAGCCGCTGGTAACGCAGCCCATCGATCGCATGACGACTCTTGTCGCCGAGCCATTCCTCGTTGATGGATTCGTTCAATCGCGGCATGACGCGGAGTACATCGCGGCCACGGGTGTCGATGCGGATGCTGGAACCAAGCGCATCCAGCACGTCGATCGATTCCGTTTTGCGCAGTTCCCATGGCCTCGCGTTGAATGCGTAAGGCTTGCTGGTCAACGCGCCGACTGGGCAAAGGTCGACGACATTCGCCGACAGCTCCGACGACAGCGACTTCTCGAGGTAGGACGTGATCTCCATATCCTCGCCGCGACCGGTCGCGCCAAGTTCGGGTACGCCAGCCACTTCGGTCGCGAAGCGTACGCATCGCGTGCAGTGGATGCAGCGGGTCATGATGGTTGAAACCAATGGACCCATGTTTTTGTCTTTGACCGCCCGCTTATTCTCCTGATAGCGGCTGCGGTCGCCGCCGTAGGCCATCGCCTGGTCCTGCAGATCGCACTCACCGCCTTGGTCGCAAATAGGGCAGTCGAGCGGGTGGTTGATCAGCAAGAATTCCATCACGCCTTCACGCGCCTTGTTGGCCTTGGCCGACCGCGTGTGCACAACCATCCCCTCGCCCACCGGCATGGCGCAGCTCGCGACAGGTTTCGGCGATTTTTCGACCTCGACCAGACACATGCGGCAATTGCCGGCGATCGACAGGCGTTCGTGGTAGCAGAAGCGCGGAATTTCGACGCCCGCGACCTCCGCCGCCTGGATGATCGTGGTGTTGGCGGGAACTTCGACTTGCCGGCCGTCAATTGTGAGTTTGGGCATGGTGTCCTCAGGCGGCCTTGGCGCGGGTCTTGGCGTCGCGATAAGCGTTGATGCGCCGCTCAAGCTCGGGCCGGAAATGGCGGATCAAACCTTGGATTGGCCACGCGGCGGCATCGCCCAGCGCGCAAATCGTGTGGCCTTCGACTTGGTATGTCACGGCCTCAAGCTGGTTTATTTCGTCCAGCGTCGCCTCGCCCTTGACCATACGTTTCATAACGCGAGCCATCCAGCCGGTACCCTCGCGGCACGGCGTGCATTGGCCGCAGCTCTCATGTTTGTAGAACGCCGACAACCGGGCGATGGAAGCGACGATGTCCGTCGACTTGTCCATGACCATGACCGCCGCCGTGCCAAGGCCCGATTTGACGTCGCGAAGGGCATCGAAATCCATCAGCACCGTGTCGCAGATTGACTTCGGCAGCACGGGTACCGACGCGCCGCCCGGAATAATCGCGAGCAAGTTATCCCACCCGCCCCGCACGCCACCGGCATGCTTCTCGATCAGCTCCTTTAGCGGAATGCTCATCGATTCTTCGACGTTGCACGGGTTGTTCACGTGGCCCGAGATGCAGAAGACCTTGGTGCCGGTGTTGTTCGGACGACCGAAACTCGAAAACCACGACGCGCCCCGGCGCAAGATGGTGGGCGCGACCGCTATGCTTTCGACATTGTTGACGGTGGTCGGACAGCCATAAAGCCCGACACCCGCCGGGAACGGCGGCTTCAAGCGCGGTTGGCCCTTTCGGCCCTCGAGGCTCTCGATCAACGCTGTCTCTTCGCCGCAGATGTAAGAGCCGGCGCCGCGGTGGAGATACAAATCGAACTTCCAGCCCGACCCGCATGCATTGTCGCCAATAAGCCCGGCTGCGTAGGCCTCGTCGATCGCCGCCTGAAGATTGGACGCCTCGTTGTAGTACTCACCGCGCACATAGATGTAACAGGCGTGCGCGCGCATCGCGAAGCTCGCGATCAAGCAACCCTCGATCAGCTTGTGCGGATCGAACCGCAACATGTCGCGGTCCTTACAGGTGCCAGGTTCGCCTTCGTCGGCGTTGACGACCAAGTAGTGCGGACGTTCGCTCTCGGTCTTCGGCATGAACGACCATTTGAGGCCGGTCGGGAAACCAGCCCCGCCACGACCGCGAAGCCCCGACTTTTTCATCTCGTCGATGATCCAGTCGGGCCCCATCGCCAGAATTTCCTTGGTGCCGTCCCAGTCGCCACGGGCGCGCGCGCCGGCAAGGCGCCAGTCGTGATGGCCGTAGAGGTTGGTGAAAATGCGATCCTTGTCGGCGAGCATGCTGCCTCTCAGGTTTTCGGGGCGGCGGCTTTGGCAGCCGCCTCCGCCTTGGCTTTGTCATAGGCCGCCTTGGCCGCGGCAAGATCCTGCTTTGGCGGCGGTGTCGGAGCATCGTTCAATGACGTACGCTGACCGGCAGGCGCGGAGTGCAAACGGCCGTTTTGGGGACCGTGCGCCAATTTCTCGCCCCGCTTCAGCGCGTCGATAATCTTGCCCATGCTGGCGGCGTCGACATCTTCAAAATATTCGTCGCCGATCTGCACGACCGGCGCGTTGACACATGCGCCCGAGCATTCGACTTCGGCCAATGTGAACTGACCGTCAGCCGTGGTTTCTCCAAGTTCGCAGCCGAGCTTTTCGCGGCAGGCTTTGACCACAGCATCCGAACCGCGCAATTGGCACGGCAAATTGGTACAGACTTGAACATGATGCCGTCCAACGGGATGCAGGCTGAACATCGTGTAGAACGTCGCAACCTCAAGCACGCGGATCGGCGCCATACCTAGAATCTTGGCGATCTCTTCGATCGCCGGACGGCTGACCCAGCCTTCTTGGCGCTGCGCGAGATCGAGCAACGGAATGACAGCGCTGGCCTGACGCCCCTTCGGGTACTTGGCGATAACCCGGTTGGCGCGCTCCATATATTCGGCCTTGAAAGCGAAGCTGGCCGGCTGTTTTTGGGCAAGGGTGCGGACGCTCATCGGTCGACCTCGCCGAACACGATGTCGATCGAGCCGAGCACCGCCGGAACGTCGGGCAACATGTGGCCTCGCAGCATGAAGTCCATGCCTTGCATGTGGATGAAGCCTGGAGCACGGATGCGGCAGCGATACGGACGGTTGGTGCCGTCCGACAAGACATAAACACCGAACTCGCCCTTGGGCGCCTCTACGGCGGCATACACCTCGCCGACCGGAACTTTGTAGCCCTCGGTGTAAAGCTTGAAGTGATGGATCAGCGCTTCCATCGACGACTTCATCTCGCCGCGTGGCGGCGACATGATCTTGCGGTCATTCACGCGCACCGGACCCGTCGGCATTTTGTCGATGGCTTGGAGAATGATCTTGATCGACTGACGCATCTCTTCGACCCGAACGAGATAGCGGTCGTAACAGTCGCCGTTCTTGCCAATCGGAATATCGAAGTCGTACTGCTCGTAGCCGTCGTAGGGCTGAGATTTACGCAAATCCCACGGCAATCCCGAGGCACGAATGTTGGGGCCGGTGAATCCCCAGGCGATCGCCTCGTCCGCCGTGACACGGCCGATATCGACGGTGCGCTGCTTGAAAATGCGATTCTCGGTCAGCAGGCCTTCCATGTCATCGATGATCTTGGGGAAGCGCTCGGCCCATGCCTTGATGCGTTCGGCGAGACCCGCCGGCATATCGAGTGATACGCCGCCGGGACGGACATACGCCGCGTGCATGCGCGCACCGCAGACTGCGTCGTAAAACTCCATCAATTTTTCGCGTTCCTCGAAGGTCCACAGGAACGGCGTCATGGCGCCGACATCCATGGCGTAGGACGCAATGTTCATGATGTGATTGAGAATGCGAGTCAGCTCGCAGAACAGAACGCGGATCGCCTTAGCGCGCGACGGCGGCTCGATGCCGAGCAAACGTTCTACCGCGATGGCGAACGCCTGCTCTTGATTCATCGGCGAGACATAATCGAGCCGGTCGAAGTACGGCACGGCTTGAAGGTAGCTCTTGTACTCGATCAGCTTCTCAGTGCCGCGATGGAGCAAGCCAATGTGCGGATCGACGCGATCGATGACTTCGCCGTCCATTTCGAGCACGAGGCGCAGCACGCCGTGCGCGGCTGGATGCTGTGGCCCGAAATTGACGGAGTAATTTTCGATCTCGACGTCGGAGGTCGCGGACATGCTAGCCTCCCGCCGGTTTGGCTGGCGGTGGCGCGGATGCTTTTTCATCGCCCGGGAGAACGCGCTGAATACCTTCCCACGGACTCAGGAAATCGAAATTGCGAAAGTCCTGAGTCAGCTTCACCGGTTCGTAGATGACACGCTTCTGGCCTTCGTCGTAGCGCACTTCGACATAGCCGGTGAGCGGAAAGTCCTTGCGTAACGGGTGTCCGTCGAAGCCATAGTCCGTGAGGATGCGGCGCAAATCGGGGTGGTCCGAGAAGAACACGCCGTACATGTCCCACACTTCGCGCTCGAGCCAGCCGGCGCAAAGATGCACGCCCGATGCTGATGGAACCGGCGTGTCTTCGTCCGTCGTCAATTTGATCCGTACGCGTTGATTCTGACGCATCGACAACAAGTGGTAGACGATCTCGAACCGCTCGTCCTGATCCGGGTAATCGACACCACACAGATCCGAAAGCTGCGTGAATTGGCAATTGGAGTCATCGCGCAAGAACGTGAGCACTTTGACGATCGACGCGCGTTGCACGCGGATCGAAAGTTCACCGGCCCGCAATTCATGCGAAACCACATCGTTCGGCAACGCGGCCATAACATAAGCGCCGAGTTCAGTGAGGGCGGCAGCGGTTTCCTTGGCGGTGCTCATGATGACAAATGGGTCCTGAATCAGCGGTCGATGGTTCCGACCCGGCGAATCTTCTTGTGAAGCTGAAGAATGCCGTAGAGCAGCGCTTCGGCCGTCGGCGGACAGCCGGGAACGTAGACATCGACCGGCACCACGCGATCGCAGCCACGCACAACCGAATACGAATAGTGGTAATAGCCACCGCCGTTTGCGCAGGAGCCCATCGAGATGACCCAACGAGGCTCGGGCATCTGGTCGTAAACCTTGCGTAACGCCGGTGCCATCTTGTTGGTCAACGTACCGGCGACGATCATGACATCGGATTGACGCGGGCTGGGACGGAAGAACATCCCAAAGCGGTCAAGATCGTAGCGCGCCATGGCCGAGTGCATCATCTCGACCGCACAGCAGGCGAGACCAAACGACATCGGCCACATCGACCCGGTGCGGCCCCAATTGACCACCTTGTCGAGGGTTGTGAGCAGGAAGCCGCGATCCTGCAACTCGCCTGCGAGGCGCGCCGTAAACTCGCGGTCGGTGTCGATCACCGGACGCAGCAACTCAGTCTTCACTTGGGCCGGAACGTTCATGCCGCTACTCCCACTCGAGCGCGCCTTTTTTCCACTCGTAGATGAAGCCGATCGTCAGTACGCCGAGGAAAAGCATCATCGACCAGAAACCAAATAGTCCGATGTTGCCGAGACTTACCGCCCACGGAAACAGAAAGGCCACTTCAAGATCGAAGATGATGAAGAGAATGGAGACGAGATAAAATCTGACGTCGAACTTGCCGCGCGAATCATCGAACGCTTCGAAGCCGCACTCGTAGACGGATGTTTTCTCGGGATCTGGCCGGCTGGGGCCCGCGATCAGCGACGCAACAACGATAACCAACGCGAGGCCAAAAGCGATGCCGATGAAAATCAGGATCGGCAAATACTCTTTGAGCAGTCCATCCATCGCCGCCAACCCCCATCGCGTCTGGCGCCCCCTGCGCCACCGCGTTCGCCTTTTTTATTTGATT
>VGEM01000108.1 GCA_016869315.1 Alphaproteobacteria bacterium
ATCGGCACTGTGACGCCTGGAATGTCGCAGCCGATCAATACCACCGGTGTGCCGCGCGGGAACGCCGTGAGTCCGCGACACATGCGCTCCCCGATGTCACCAGGGCCTTGGTTGATCTGCCTCGCCCGAAAAGACTGGCGCCATCGCACGCGATCGGGCGTGGCCTGAATGATGGTGCGCCAGAACGGAACGGCGCGTGCGGTGCGAACGGTGGCGGCCAGGGTCAAGCGATGAAATCGCCACGCCGCGACAGCGCCGATGTCGCGAGCAAGGCGCGTCTTGACCGCGCCGACGCGGGGCTGCTTTGCCATGATCAAGAGGACGGGCCGCTTCATCGGTATAGCTGAGCCACGGTCCTGGCCGGGAAACCCAGCCGCCAGAGAAGTTGGCACGCGAGATTGCGCAGGGGCCGCCGCCAATATCCGCCCTGGCGATATCGATCTGCCGATGTAACGGCCCGCAGCGGCAGCATATGGATTTTGCGTCTTGGCACGCGGCCAATCAGTTCGACGTCCTCCATGATGGGCAGGGACCGGAATCCGCCAGTCGCGGCGTAGGTCGTGCGCGAGATGAGCAAGCCTTGATCGCCATAGGGCAGGCGCAAAATGTGCGAGCGCCAGGCGACGATTTTCTCCAGGCGTCGTGCGGCGGGTGAGGCATCATCGAGTGCGAACGTGAAGGCCGCGACCGCATCGGGATGCGCGGTGATGAAATCCTCGGCGGCCGACTCCCAGCCGGCCTCAAGGACGGTGTCGGCATGAAGGAACAGCAGCCACCGGCCGTTGGACTGCTCCGCGCCCAGGGCCAGTTGCTGTCCGCGTCCCGGCTTCGACATGAGAATCCGTGCCCCGTGGGATCGAGCAATCTCGACGGTCGCATCGGTCGAACCGCCGTCCACAACGGCAATTCGTTGCCTGCGAAGTGCGCTCAGGCAGGCCGGCAGATGCCGGGCGGCGTTGAGCGTCGGGATAACGATGTCGAGGTCAATTCGTGTCACGGCCACTTCATACACCGCCGTTGCCCGGTTTGTCCGGGGCCACCATAGTTGGCACATGCCGACGTTCGACTTTGAAGACCGTATTCGCGCCAGTAGCCCGAAAGCGGTTATTGCCGGTATCGATGAAGCCGGGCGCGGTCCGTGGGCCGGGCCGGTGATCGCGGCCGCCGCGATCCTTGATCCTGCGGCATTGCCGAAATCGCTGCGCGAGGGTCTCGACGATTCGAAGGCGCTGTCACCGACGCTGCGCGACGCATTGTACTCGGAAATCGAGAAGTCCTCGGCCGTCGCCTTCGGATGGGGCCAGGCCGATGTCGAGGAGATCGACCGCCTCAACATTCTTAGCGCCAACGATCTGGCCATGAGCCGCGCCCTCGAGGCGCTCGGCCGTCCAGTCGACCATGCTTTGGTCGACGGCAACCGCCGACCGCCGCTCAATTGTGCGGTGACCGCGGTCGTTTGCGGCGATGCCCTGTCGCTATCTATTGCCGCAGCGTCGATCGTGGCGAAAGTCACGCGCGACCGGATCATGAGCAAGCTCGCGGCCGAGTTTCCCGTTTATGGCTGGCACACCAACAAGGGCTACGGCACCGTTGACCACCGCAATGCGCTCCAACTCTACGGCGTGACCCCGCATCACCGCCGCTCGTTTGCGCCGGTGCGCGAGCGGCTTGCACGTGGTTAAAATTTTCTGCGATTTTTTCAGGTGGCCCCATTCCTAGAGTCCGGCGCGCGCCCGGGACTCAACATCTTGTGGCTCCTTATCCACAGCCTGTGGAAAAATTTAGACTTAACTAACCCTTTGATTCTAATATCTGAATCGCAAGCTCTTCCGCTGTCCTAAGTGGCGGCGCCGAACCCTGAAGAGCGCGCATTTAGGGGACTCCCACGCCAGGAGATCGGGTGGGGAGGGAAGACAGGCCTCAAGTTTCGGGGACGCACAGCCACCGAAACCGGTCCGTCGAAAGAGTCGGAGCCGCGCAGCGGGGTTAACCCGCGCGCGGGCTCCGAACTCCCAAACCAAAAACAAGAACACGGGTTAGAGGACGAGGGGACGATGGGTCGAAAAGCCGCGGGCGCGCGGGTTGCTTCCGGCTGCGCCACTTCCGTCAAGGCCGACGTGATCCTGAGCGGCGACTGCGTCGCGCTCATGAACGAGTTGCCCGAGTCATCGGTCGATCTGATCTTTGCCGACCCACCTTATAACCTGCAGCTCGGCGGTGAACTGCACCGGCCCGACAATTCCCGCGTCGATGGCGTCGAGGAAGAGTGGGACCGTTTCACCGATTTCGCCGCCTACGACCAATTCTCGCGCGCCTGGCTCAAGGCCGCGCAACGCATCCTGAAGCCGACCGGCTCGCTGTGGGTGATCGGCTCGTACCACAACATCTTTCGCGTCGGCACGGTGCTGCAGGATCTCGGGTTCTGGGTCCTCAACGACATCGTCTGGCGCAAGTCGAACCCGATGCCGAATTTCCGCGGCACGCGGTTCACCAATGCCCACGAGACATTGATCTGGTGCGCCAAGGACAAGGACGCGCGCTACACCTTCAATTACGACGCCATGAAAAATCTCAACGACGGCCTGCAGATGCGAAGCGACTGGACGCTGCCGCTGTGCACCGGCGAAGAACGGTTGAAAGGCAAGTCTGGGGCCAAGCTGCACCCGACCCAAAAGCCGGCGTCATTGCTCTATCGCGTCATCACCGCCGCCTCGAACCCGGGCGACGTGGTGCTGGATCCCTTTTTCGGCACCGGTACCACCGGCGCCGTCGCCAAAATGCTGGGCCGGCACTATATCGGCCTCGAGCGAGACCCCGACTACATCGCCGCCGCCAAGGCACGCCTCGCCCGCGCCGAGAAGATCGGCGACGAAAAACTGCTGATCACGCCCTCGAAGCGTGCCGAGCCGCGCGTGCCCTTCGGCACCGTGGTCGAGCGCGGGCTTGTGAATCCGGGCGTCGTGCTGCGCGATCCTTCGGGACGCCACACCGCCAGAGTTCGCGCCGACGGCACGTTGATCTCGTCGGATCACCGTGGATCGATCCATCAGGTCGGCGCCGCGGTGCAAGGCGCGCCCGCGTGCAACGGCTGGACGTTCTGGCACGTCGATATGGGCGGCGCTTTGGTCGCGATCGACGTCTTCCGCCAGAAAATCCGCGCCGAGCTGGGCGAAGGGCTGCAGTAGGCGCGCCTCAGCTATTTCCCGGACTGTGCTACGGCGACCTCCAGCGCCCTGCGACTAAAGCGCTGTTAGGGTTGCTTCGCCATCTCGATATCAACCTCGATCACACCCGTCTTCTGCCGCGCTGGGCTGCGATTGAACTTTCGCGCCAAGGTGAATCCTTTCTTGGTCGCGGTGATCTGGACTTGGGCGGGATCGACCGTGATGGCAACTTCCTCGAGGGTCGCGACGACGCTGGCGACGTCGAGCGAACGATAACGGCCGGCGACGTTGGTGTAAGCGTTGTAGCTGACGGTCTTGGGGCCGTAGTTGCTCGCGACCTCGATGCTGAACGTCACCTTGACGTCGTTGAGATGCCGACCGTCGGCGTCCTTGATAATGCCGGCGAAGATGACCTGCGAGGCAAGGTCTTTGCCGTCGAGGGCGTTGAACCGATAGAACTCGTCGCCGTTGGCATGCGCCAATCGGGCGACAAACAACACCGACAGGATTAGCGCGCGTGCGATCACTGGCCCTGAAACCAGTGCCATTCGAAATAGAACGTCGCGGCGACGAGGAGGATGACGCCGACCGCAGCCCAGCCCGACCAAAGTTTATCGGTGATCCGTTTCGGGATCGCGGCCGCGATCAGTCCCGCGGCGAGCCCAGCCACGAAGCCTTGCACGATCCAAGCATACCAGCCCATGGCCGGGCCGGCGGTGCGCGGTAAATCATCCAGGGAAATCACGTTGTTCAACGGATAGAATCGAAACGTGATCCAGCCGTTGAGAAAACCGGCGAGGTAGACGGCGGAAAAGACGACGGCGAAGACGCCAAGGGCGAACGGATGACGCATGTCACAGCCCCTTGATGTTGTTGAGGATGTGGCCGACGGCGAAACTCCACCAGACGATGGCGGCAACGGCGGTAGTGTTGAGCTTGCGCGCCCAATCGTGCGTGATGCCCCGCTCGTTCACCCAGTAGTAACGATAGCTCGGCAGCAGCGCGAGGCCGAAGATCGCGACGTGTTCCTTGATCTCGAAGGCGCCGATCGCCGACAGCATCTGCGCGTCGGTCAGGCTTGCTTTCACGTCCAGCACGTACGTCGGATAGATCACTCCGCCGCCGATCACGACCAGCACATAGAGCACGATCACCGCGTTGGTGTAGACGCCGGTATTGACGCTCGACAACCGCCGGAAGAACTGCGCGCCGGACGTCGGCGCGCGCCGCCATACGGCGATTGCCTGATGCGTGATCGCGCCCACGAGCAGCATGGCAACAAGCCCATGCAGCAGAAGGAGGACGGTGATGGTCATCGTGCTTCCGTTACTCCTGTGACGCGCCGCCATTCATCGTGATGCCGCCCGCCGTGTTGACCGGTGAATCAAGCGGCAATCCGAGAGCCTTGACGTAGGCAGTCGGATTGCGCGGGAACTGCGACACAATCTTGACCTTGCCGGTGACTTTGGTTGGCGGACCTTTGTATTGCCGAATGAAACTGTGCACGCTCTTGTCCGAGTAACGCCCGGCGTAGGTCGTGATCTTATCCTTGTCCGGGTACAACACGGCCGCCGTCCCGCCGTAACCGTCCGAATGCCCGGCGTTGCGAAGTGCGAACCACACCGCGTTCTGTTCGGTGATAGCGAGGCGCGGAATGTCGGTGCGGACCGTCACCGGATAGCGCGTGAACTTCTCGGTTGTTGGGTCGAACATCACGACATAATTGTCGGTCGCGATCCAGATATTGTCATCGTTGTCGGGCGCCGTGTCGTAGGGATTGGTGTAGGGGATGTCGAGCCTCCAGGACCTGACCTCGCGCGTCTTGGGGTCGAGCCGGAACAGCGAACCATTTTGATATCCCCTGCTGCCCCAAGTCGCCGTCCAGATGTTGTTCTTCGAGTCCGCGCCCAAACGTCGCATGTTGGTCGGGCGCTCGTCGGTGATCTTGAACTGCGTGAACTCCTCGGTCACCGGGTCGAACCGGCCGACGGACGAGCTGTGATACTCCGCGAACCAGACCTTGCTGTCATGATCGAGCGTGATGCCGTAGGGGCGGGCCCGCAAATGCGGAACGTCCCACCAGACGACGGTGTCGGCCTTGCGATCAAACTTGGCGAGACCGCCGCCCGACAGCAACGACAGCCACATATCGCCGTTCTTGTCGAAGATCTGCGTGCTGACGGGGACCGGCCGGCCCGCGTTGTTCTTGCCGCCCTCGAAGGCATATTGATCGTGAATGTTCTGATGCCGGTCGAAGTGGCGGACGCCGCCGTACCAAATCGTTCCATCGAAATCGACGGCCAGAGATTCGCCCCCGCCGCGCCCAGGATAATCCGTTGACTGGGCCGTCCGCGGATCAAGCCACACCACGCCGCCGTTGCGATCCATGATCAGAACGTTGCCATCAGGATCGAAGCCGAGCGTATGGGTTCCGCGCTTCGGCAGATCGTTGGTGTTCGGAAAGCGATACTCGACGAATTGAGCCTTCGCGAGCGCGGCTTCGTCGAGCTCAGGTTCCGTCTCGAGCTGAACCGCGCGCGGCACTGCGTCGAGGCCGAAGTTTGTCGCGAGATAGTCAACCAGGACGTCGTAGTCCTCGGGCGGCAGCAGTTGATCGTCGAAATACGACGGCTTGGCGGGGTTCTGGAAGGCAACGCCCTTGTACATGCGATCGACGGTGATCGCCCAGCCGTCCTTGTCGTGCAGCGGTCGGCCCGAGGCGTACCGTCGGTCGTAATTGTAGGCATAGAGATTGGGCGTGTGACAGCCCATGCAGATGTTTTCGAGCAGGTCGCGGCCGCGGCCCGGCGGAAAAATCTTGTCGTAGGGTTCGACCACGGCATCGGGCGATTCCGGCTGATCGGGATCGCCGTCAACTGCGTCGGCCCAACCGCCCTTGTAGGCCATGCCGCCGACGTAATCGGGCGGGTAGGCCTGCGGCGTCAAAGCAAAGTCGACCGTCGCCTTGCCGTCGGCCGCGATGACGATCTTCTTGGTCTCGGCGGCGAATCCGTCACGGAACACCTGGCCCAGCGCGGGCCTGACGGTCACGTCGTAGGCGCCAGGGAACAGATTGACGGCCCGGTACGCGCCGTTAACGGCGTAGACCATGAAGGTGACGTTCTTCTCGGTGTTTGTCGCGTAGACCGCGGTCAACAGCCCCGGGATCTGGCCCGTCACTTTGCCCGAAAGATCGCCAAAACCCGGCAGATGGTCGGCGCGGGCGGGAAAACCAAGGGCCAGGGCGCAGGTCAGGACGAAACCAAGTCGCAACACGAGAAAGACCTCGAAAAGAAGGGCAAATCCGGCCGGTAATAAAGGCACGGAATCAGGGCGCGCTGAAACGGAAAAGTGGCCATTGCATCTCCACGCGAGCACGATGGGCCCCTCGTCGGCCGTGACTCATAAACTATAAGGTGATACCTAATGGTTTATGAAGAATCATCGCTCCAGCCTGCTTGAGATGATCGATCGACGCCGCGCCGAGCTCGACCGCACACGCGGCACGCAGGCCCGCGCCGAACAGCAGCTTGAGGGCTGGTTCACGGTCGAGCTGACGTTCACGAGCAATGCGATTGAAGGCAACACGCTGACGCGTCGCGAGACGGCGACAGTCATCGAGAAGGGCCTCGGCGTTGCCGGCAAGACGCTGCGCGAACATCTTGAGGCTGCGAATCACGCGAAGGCACTGGCGTACGTCCGTGGTTTGGCTCGGCGCAAGCCTGCGAGGCTCAGCGAAGCTGACATCCTCGATGTCCACCGCGTCATCATGACCGGCATCGACGACGCCAACGCGGGACGCTATCGCAGTGTTCCGGTCCGGATCAGTGGCGCGGCTGTCGTCTTGCCTAACCCGCGCAAAGTTCCCGATCTAATGGCGCAGTTCGTTGCTTGGCTAGAGCATTTCCCGGCGAAGTGGGCTTCCGGCTCGCCGAAGGAAATGCGGCCAAACAAAGAATTAGGCGGGCGGCTATCCGAGCATCCGGTCAGTTTTGCCGCCGAGGCGCACTACCGATTTGTGTCGATCCATCCCTTTGTGGACGGCAATGGCCGAACCGGTCGTTTGTTGATGAATCTGATCCTGATGGCAAGCGGTTACCCACCGGCCATCATTCGCAAGGCCGATCGCATCGCGTATTTGGCCGCGCTCGAGACAGCGCAGCTCGGCGGCGCGCGCGAACCCTATGACCGCCTGATCGAGCGGGCCGTGCTCCGATCGATCGACATTGTCCTCAATGCAGTGAAGGGTCGATCACGCATTGGCGACATCGATCGCGATGGTGTGATGAAGATTGGCGAACTGGCAAAACGTGCCGGCGTGACCATCGCAACCGTCCGTCATTGGGTGTCGCATGGTCTCATTACGGTCGCTGAGACAACGCCGTCGGGATATCAGATGTTCAGCGCCGACATGGTCGACCGATGCCGGCGTATTCGGGAATTGCAGGCCAAGCGGATGACGCTGACGGAGATAAAGCGCCAAGTTTGAGAATCCAAAATCTGCACGGCTGGCGCAGTAGTCCTAGTCGTAGTTGTCAAGCTTGGCGATTCGCCCGACGCCAAAACGACCTTCGTAGCAGTCGGAGAAAACACTATTCTTCGGCGCGGTTCGCGGGGAAGGCGCGTTCGCGCACTCGCGTGGTCTCACCACCCGTCGCGATCCCAATGCCCGGTCGAGCGCGAGCGCACCGGCAAGCCGGCGGGGACGGGACCTTCGGTCTTGGGGTCGTAGTTCACCGGGGTGGCGTGCACTTCAACATGCGAGTCGAGCGACGCCCAGTTGATCAACTGGCCATCGACGCGGATCAGGAGAACAGTGCCCTTCTCGGCGCCGGCCAGGAAGTGGCCGTGTTTGACGCGGGCCGGCCGGAAGAAATACGTGCCGACCCTGAGGACGCCGAAGTTGTAATCCATCGCGCCGTCGAGCGTGTACGCCTCTTCGAACACCGGATGGTGCATCAGGCGCGTATCCGACCAACCGGGCGGCGCCCAGCACAGCAGCGCGCCAAAGCCTTTGGTCGGGTCGCCTTCGGGGGCAGGGTCGCGATAGAGCCACTTGTGACGGAGGTTCCCTTGCGGCCAACCCTCGGTGCCGTGGGTCATGGCGAAGTCTTCTTCTTTCTTCTCCGCCCACTGCATCTTCGCGGTATGGATGGTAGTGAGCGTGCCGGGCTCTTTGGACGCGGTATTCCCGCCTTGTGAAATGAAGCCTGGCTTCGGCCGGTCGGCGCGGGTGAATCCCCAATCGCCGTACTCGCGATAGAGCAGCACTTCGGTGCCCTCGCGTGCCGAGATTTGCGGAACCCAAAGCCCCGCCGGCGCGCGGAAGTACGAGCCCGCCACATAGAGTGTGTCGCCAAGCCGGACTTCACCCGACAGCACAAACCATTCGGTGTCGGCGGCGTGATAGCCGGCCGGGCGCACCCAGGGGCCATCAAATTTGACCCGGAACGATCCGGCGCCGGTTTCTTCGCAATACGAAAGATTGCGCTGCACCGCCTGGCCATCGCTGAACGGCAATTCAGCCGTATGCCAAACCAAGTCGGCTTGTTGAATCAGTTCCACGTGCGCGCGCATCTTTGTTCCCCCGGAATTCAGCGAGGCTCCAACCTAGCGCGCTGCGTCGCCCATTCAAGCGGCGGCGATACGGCGCGGCTGCGGTGCGATCAGGGCGCCTTGGCTTCCTGCTGGGGCGGCGACGCGATCAGTTGAATGAAGGGCGCCGGTTCTTTGTATTCACCCCATTTCTTGCCGCCAGACGGGATCTCGATCCAGCGGTGCTCGCCCTTTTCGCATTGCTGGACGGTCTTGAAATAGAGCGTCTTGCCGGGCTCATTCGGGAACTTGATCAGCGCGGCGAAGCGATCGAACTCGAGATCGCCAAGGTTTCCATCGGCCCAGACGATCTCGTCGACCGTCTCGGTGTACGTGATGCCTTCGGCTTCGATCGGCTTGTCCATCTTCTTCATGGTCATCGACAGCTTCCAGCCCGCCTTGATCTGCGGCCGGACCATGGTGATGCCGTCGGGAACCTTGATACGCACGGTCCTTGTTGGGCTGCCGGCGCAGCCATGGGGTAGGCCAATCTCCATGATGTGCCACGAACCGGCCACCACGTCCTTTTGGATCATCAGCGCATGGGCCGATGCCCCGCTCGCGAAACCCAACAGCGCCAGCGCCGCGGCGCCCGCCGCGAAAGAATTTTTCACCGACATCGAATCCTCCCGGTTGGTTACGCCCACTTCCGTTTCCACCAAATGACCGGCCCCGACAGGGCGAGAACGATGGCCAGTGCCGCTACGATATCGTTGATCCACTTGAACTCGAAGCGAAACACGTGGCCGGTGTGAATGTCGGCCAGGAACAGGAACAGGGTGGTGCCCGTGATCGGCGGATAAGTGATGGCGCTATCCTCGAACGACCCGCCGATTCGGCCTCGATAGATGGCGCGGCTGCTTTTCACCAGCCAGTCGTCGCCCTGGCGGGTGGCCCCCGTGATGGCGAGTTTCGGGCCGTTGATGGCAAGCTCGGTCCAGGCGGTCTCGTTGTCGCGGCGCACGAACTGACCGGCATTGCCGATGCCGACGAAGACGTGGTCGTCGACCCGGAACAGATTGTAGCGCGAGCCATCGTCGTCGCCGCCCAGGGGCAACGATCGGTCAACCTTCCAGTTTGCGCCACCGTCGCGCGTTTCAAGAATGCCAAATCGCGATGCGACCATCATATGATTTCGATCCTCGGCGAGGGTGATGACGTCGCTGATCTCGCCTGAAAGATCCCGATAACCGTACAACGGAGGTAACGCTTCGCGATCGAGGCGGACCGTCTTGCCGAGGTCGATCAGCCCCTGAATGTGCGCAACCATGATGCCGGTGATGCTGAGATAAAGAATCGGCACGATGGCAAGGATGCCGATGATCGGGCCGTGTCCGCGGTACAGCCAGCGCAGGGCGCGTTGGCGAAACTTGAGTTGGCCTTTCGGCTTTTCGTTGCGCCATTTGCGCGGCAGCCACCAGAACAACAGGCCGGTGATCGAAAGGATCATCAAGGCGATGCCGCCGTAGTCGTTGATCATGACCGACCATGCGCCGGGCAGGAATCCGCGCCCGACGTGGAGGTCCAGGGCAAACCGGTTGATCGGGACGGTATCTGGTAAGCCCTCGACGTCGACGTGATCGAGCGCGGTGAAGATCGGCTGTTCGGGGTAGCCTACGTTGAGGCGAAAGATGCGCGACTCATCGACTGCGCCCGCGATTTCATCGGGTGTACTGCCGCGTGTCAGGCTGGTGACATGATGGCCGGCCAGGGCAAAACGTTCGGCGCGTGCGCCGCGATCGACAATTTTCCAAATGCCGTCGTCTGTCGCCGCGTAGACCACGCCGAGCGACCCGCCGACGGGTGCATAGAGGTCGTAGGTCTGCGGCAGACCGGAGGCGCCCTGCCAGGGAATGTCGGTCCACGACTTGCCGCCGTCGATCGTCAGCCAGAGGCCGC
>VGEM01000109.1 GCA_016869315.1 Alphaproteobacteria bacterium
GACCATCGCGCCCACGGCATTGGCGCCGGAGATGTGCGAGTTGTCATAGACCTCAATGCGATCCGGCACACGCGGCAGGTCGAAGCGTTCGGCGAGGCCTTCCAGCATTTTCCGCTGCGCCGAATTTTCGGCCAGCCGCCGCGCCAAAGCCTCGCGCGCATTAACCAGGGCGTGATTGAT
This sequence comes from Alphaproteobacteria bacterium, assembly GCA_016869315.1. Taxonomy (GTDB): domain Bacteria; phylum Pseudomonadota; class Alphaproteobacteria; order Rhodospirillales; family Rhodospirillaceae; genus VGEM01. Next base: position 181 of record VGEM01000109.1, read on the forward strand.
CACGGCCTTCCGATCGCCGCGGCTTGGCGTGCCAAGCGTCACCTTATGCCCGGCCCGCAACTTGAGTGCTTCGGCCACCAGGGCCTGATTCGGCAACTTATGGCTCAGCACGATCTCGCGCGCCGGCAGGTGCGCGGCGTAAAACTGCCCAACGAAGGCTTCGAGGACTTCATTGTCGCTGTCGTCCGCCGCATGCACCGGATAAAACGCCCGGTTCCCATAGTTCTGTCCACCGCGGACGAAGAACACTTGCACGCAGCTATGTCCTCCGGCGCGGTGCAATGCGACGACGTCGACATCGCCGATATTGCGGAAATTGATGCCCTGATGGGTTTGCACGGCGGTGAGGGCCCGGATGCGATCGCGCAACCCCGCCGCGGTCTCAAAGTCGAGCGCGTGACTGGCTGCTTCCATCTGGGCCGCCAGGCGTGTCTGTATGGCAACGCTGTTGCCGGTGAGGAAGTCACGCGCTTCACCTACCAGGGCATCATAGGCGCACTGATCGATCTTGCCGACGCAGGGCGCGCAGCACCGCTTGATCTGGTGAAGCAGGCAAGGCCGAGTGCGGCTCTCGAAGACGGCATCGGTGCAACTTCGCAGCAGGAAGACTTTCTGTAGTGTCGCGAGCGTGCCGTTGACCGCGCCAGCCGAAGCGAACGGGCCGAAATATTCGTGATCCTTGGTCCGGGCGCCCCGGTGCTTGACGATGCGCGCGAACGCATGACCGCCGAGAATGGCGATATCGGGGAAAGACTTATCGTCGCGCAGCAGCACGTTGTAGCGCGGTTTCAACTGCTTGATCAGATTGCTCTCGAGCAGCAGGGCCTCGGCTTCGGTGTGGGTAACGACGACTTCGAGCGCCCGGGTCTCGAACACCATGCGCTGCAAACGAAGCGGCATGCGATCGACCTTGAGGTACGAGCTGACGCGCTTCTTGAGGTTTTTCGCCTTGCCGACGTAGAGAACCTCGGCCTTGGCGTTGATCATCCGGTAAACGCCGGGGGTCTCGGGCAGTGTCGCGACGGCACTGACGAGCGCATTCAACCCTGTGTCTGGATCGGTGTCGGTCATGATCGGCTGGTATCTGAGCGCAAATGCTTCAGGGGTCAATCAATCGCGACCAAGGGGGCGATGTGGATAACTCTGTAAAAAAGTCAGGTAACGAGTATTAATTTTGCTGGTCAAAGGCCGCGGGGATATGGCAGCCAGGGGCCGGTGCGCGCTCTATCTATTTGAATTATCAATATTTTATCCCGAAACAGGAGCCCGTTTTGATCTCAGAGCGGACTCATTCTGGTCCGCCGTGTCGTCGCGCAACACGCGTCACGGCCTGTGAATAAATGGTCTTGTCGTGGACGCTTAACCGCGTGGCGCGCCGCGCGGCGGAGCGAGGCGTTCGATCTCGACTCCGGCGCCGGCGGCGTCGGCAAACACATCCAGCTTCTCGACCCGGATCCGGGCCGAAAAGGCAAGCGGATGCTGCAAGCAGATATCGGCAATGCGCTCGGCCAAGGTTTCGACCAGATTGATATGACCATCGGCGACGATCGCGCGTATTCGGGTGACGATGTCTTCGTAGCAGACGACGTTTTCAAGGCGATCGTCGTGCCGTGGGTGACCCTCAACGACGCCGAGATCGACGTTGATCCTGACCCGTTGGGGCCCGCGTTTCTCGTGGGCGTGCACGCCGATGACGCAGGTCATGTCGAGATCGCGAACGAACACGTGGCGAATGCCGTGCCGAGCATCGGCGATGCGGAGAGGTTCGATCACTTGAGTGCGCGCAGTCGACACGGGCGTTAACGCCTTTCAATCCTCGGGTTGCTGACCGGGCCGAACCTGGCCCCAGCCGAGATGCTGGCCGCCATCGAGAGCGATCATCTGCCCGGTCATCGATGGCGCCGACAGAATATATAGCACGGCGTCGGCGATTTCGTCGGGCGTGGCGCCATGGCCGAGCGGCATGGCCTCGCACTGAGCCGCGAACTGCGCGGCTGTTTGTCGCGGGCTCGGCAGCGTCGGGCCGGGCCCGACCGCATTGACCCTGACCCGCGGCGCCAAGGCCAACGCCAGGGTTTGCGTCAGGGTCCACAGTCCCGATTTGCTCACCGTGTACGATACGAAATGGGGCGTCAAATTCCACACCCGCTCGTCGACGATGTTGACGATGACGCCCTTGGATGCCGCCGGTAGCTGCCGCGCGAATGCTTGTGAGAGGAAAAGCGGCGCGGCGAGGTTGATGTCGATGTGCCGCTGCCAGGATTCGGGGGTAATCGATCCGATCTCGTCGCGTTCGAAAATCGAGGCGTTGTTGATCAGGCACCCAAGCGGCCCGATCGACGCGGCAGCGCGATCGAGAAGGGACGCCACTTCCTTGGCATTGCCAAGGTTGGCTGCAAACGACACCGCTTTTCCGCCGCCGGCGACGATTGCATCGACGACGGCAGCGGCCTCGGTGGCAGAGTCGTGATGGTGGACGGCGACGGACCACCCCCGACCCGCCAGGGTCTCGGCCAGCGTCCGGCCGATGCGCCGCGCTGCGCCGGTGATCAGGACGGTTTTGGGCGACACGGTCATGCCGCCACACCTAACGTGACGGGGCTTTCGAGACAAGCGCCGTCAAACCTGTGCCCAAAACGAGACAACCCCTTCCGTTGTGGCGGAAGGGGTTGCGGCCGGTCTTGATAACTGTTGGGGGAGGGTAGACCGGCGGGGGGGGGTGTGTCGCGAATTACTTCTTGGCTTCGCCAATCTGCTGTGCTGCGAGCGCGGCGGTCAGTTCTTTCTTGCGAACGTTGTAGGTCTTGCTCGACATTTCGCCGGCGCCAGCGGCCTTCTGAATCTTCTTCAGCTCGGCCTGAATCTCGGTCCTGGTCATGGTCGGCGCCTCGGTCGCGAAAGCTGCGCCCATGCCAAACAAGGCGACGGCGGCGACGATGATGCCAGTAACGGTATTTTTCATGCGCGTATCTCCTATTGTGCGTTTGAAGTAATCTAGATACGCGGCGCATCGGCGATTGGATTTGTCCGCGAGATGAATCTTTTGCGAAAAAATGCCACCCGCGTTGTAGGGCTATTGGCGCCCGGATTCGGCGCCAAAGCCGCCGCCACCCGGCGTTTCAATGGAGATCCGGTCGCCCGGCCCGACGTCGACGCGATCCGTCGCCTTTAGGACGCGGCTCTCGCCTGTCTCGGGTTGGAATGTCGTGCGGCCCGGCGCCGCGTCGGCGCCACCCGCGAGACCGAACGGGCGTGTGGCCCGCCGCCCCGACAGGATCGACGCCGACATGGGCGCAAGAAACCGGAAAGTCCGCCGCACGCCGTCGCCCCCAGAGTGCGCGCCATGACCGCCACTGCCGCGACGGATGGCGAATTCCTCGATCCGTACCGGAAAACGCGTCTCCAGAATTTCGGGATCGGTCAGGCGGGAGTTGGTCATGTGGGTCTGAACGGCGCTGGCGCCATCGAAGCTGGGCCCGGCCCCGGCGCCACCGGCGATAGTCTCGTAGTACTGAAATGCCTCGGTGCCGACGGTGAAGTTGTTCATCGTGCCTTGGGCTGCCGCCACGGCGCCAAGCGCCCCATAGAGGGCGTCGCAAATAATCTGCGAAGTTTCGACATTGCCGGCGACCACGGCGGCTGGCGGTCGCGGATCGAGGATCGAGCCGGCCGGAATGCGGAGGTCGATCGGCCGAAGGCAGCCATCGTTGAGAGGAATGTCTTCGTTGACCAGCGTGCGGAACGCATAGAGCACGGCCGCGCGGCAGACCGAACTTGGGGCGTTAAAGTTGTCGGCGGTCTGCGGCGACGTGCCCGCGAAATCAACCACGGCGGCGCGGCGCGCATGATCGATGCCGATACTCACTTTGATCGCAGCGCCATTGTCCATCGCGCAGGAATATGCACCGGACGACAGCTTGACGATCGCCCGACGTACGGCCTCTTCGGCATAATCCTGGACGTGACCCATGTAAGCCGTCACCACATCGGCGCCGTACCGATCGGAAATGCGGAGCAGCTCGTTGGCGCCGGCGGTATTGGCCGCGCACTGTGCCTTGAGGTCCGCAATGTTCGTCGCACTGTCGCGGGCCGGATAGCTGCCCGATGTCAGCACGCGACTCACGTCGTCAACGAGGAACTCCTCACCGCGGACAATCTGCACGGACTCGAACAGCACGCCTTCCTGGTCGATCGTCCGGCTGTCGGGCGGCATCGACCCCGGGGTGATCCCGCCGATGTCGGCATGATGTCCACGGCTGGCGACAAAGAATCGCGGTTCGCGCTCGCTTGCGACGAACACCGGCGAGACGACGGTGATATCGGGGAGATGTGTGCCGCCGCCATAGGGCGCGTTGATGGCAAAGGCCGAACCTGGTGAGATTTCCGCCGAGCGCGCCGCGCGCACGGCACGAACCGAATCGCCCATCGAGCCGAGATGCACCGGCATATGGGGCGCGTTGGCAATCAAGCGGCCCTCGCCATCAAAGACCGCGCACGAGAAATCGAGGCGTTCCTTGATGTTCACCGAGCGCGCCGTGTTCTGCAGGATCGCGCCCATTTGTTCCGCAATGGACATGAAAATGTTGTTGAACAGCTCAAGGGTGACGGGATCGCGCGCTGTCGTTCGCTCCGATTCATCGGCGTGCGCGCCACGACGCAGGATCAACGATCCTTCCGCCGCCAGATCGGCCCGCCAGCCCGGGTCAATGACCGTGGTGGCGAGCGCCTCGGCGATGACGGCCGGCCCCTGCAGCGGCGTGTCGGTCGAAAGCGCGTGGCGGTCGATGCAGCGCGCCGATTGCCAGCCGCCCGCGCCATAAAGGTCGACGCGGGTTTCGCTCGGGGCGGACGCTGCGTCGGCGGTGGGCGCGGCCGGAAGAGACTCGCCGATGGCCGTTGCTTCCAGCTCGATCGTCTCGCAGATCAGGTCTCCGGGCGTTGGCGCGAAGCCAAACCGGCGGCGATGAGTCTCGGCGTACGCCGTCATCATGTCGGGCACCGCTGCGAAAGGCACCGCCAACACCGTATCCAGTCCGCGGCCGCGCAGATGAACCCGACGCTCGATGGTCGCGTCGGCGCCGACGTCCGCGCGAGCCAGGCTTTCCAGCTCGACGAACTCCGAGTCGAGTCCCATGTCCGCACCGGTTCCGAGCGCGATACCGAGCGTCTTCTCTTTGATCGCGCGCGGTCGCGCGAGCCCAATGCCGAAAGCCGACAATACGCCGGCCAGGGGATGGAGGATGATGGTCGATATCCCGAGCGTATCGGCGACGCGAGTGGCGAGCTGTCCGCCGGCGCCGCCAAAGCAAGCGAGCGCGTAGTCGCGAACGTCGTGACCGGCCTCGACTGAAATCTTTCGGATGGCGCGGACGACATTGTCCGTGGCAATCCGAATGAAACCGTCGGCCAGGGCTTCGGCGGTCCATGTTTGCCGCGTGGACTGCGAGACTTGAACGGCGAGAGCCGAGATCTTCTGACGGACGACATCAACGTCGATCGGTTGATCGCTGGCCCGGCCAAACACCCGCGGAAATCGTTCCGGGCGAATCCGGCCCAGCAGCACGTTGCAGTCGGTTACCGTGATTGGTCCGCCACGCCGGTAACAGGCGGGGCCTGGATTGGCGCCGGCGGACTCGGGCCCGACTTTCAGTCTTAAGCCATCGAAGCTGCAGATCGATCCGCCGCCGGCCGCGACGGTATGGATCTTCATCATCGGCGCACGAAGGCGTACACCGGCCACCACCGAATCGAACGTCCGTTCGTAGGTGCCGTCGAAAAGCGAGACATCGGTCGATGTTCCGCCCATGTCGAAACCAATGACCCGTTCGAACCCCAACGCGCGTGAAGTCTCGGCAAAACCGACCACGCCGCCGGCCGGGCCCGACAAAACGGCATCCTTGCCGCGGATGCGGAGCGCATCGGCAAGGCCGCCGTTCGACTGCATGAATGCAAGCGGTGTTGCGCCGACGGCCGACGTCACGCTTGCGACGTAGCGGTCGAGCACCGGCGACAGATACGCGTCGCATACGGTGGTGTCGCCACGCGGTACCAGTTTGATCATCGGATTGACCGCGTGGGACACGGAGATTTGGGTGAAGCCAATGTCGCGGGCCAGCGTCGCGAGGCGGCGCTCGTGAGCGGGGAAGCGATAGCCATGCACCAGCACGACGGCGACGGCGCGAAAGCCCTTGCCGAAAGCGGCCCGTAGAGCGTGTGCGCTCGCGGCTTCGTCAATCGGCGTTACGATGTCGCCGGTCGCCGACAGTCGCTCGCGGATTTCGACGACCTCGCCATAGAGCGGTGCCGGCAGGTCGATCCTGAGATCGAACAGGCGGGGGCGATGTTGCGTGCCGATCTTGAGGGCGTCGGCGAAGCCCGCCGTGATCGCGAGCACGGTTGGCGCGCCGCGCCGTTCCAGCAGGGCATTGGTCGCAACTGTAGTGCCAATCTTGATCGCTGAGACCCGCTCGCGCGGAAACGGTGCGCCGGCGGCAATGCCAAGGATGTCGCGAATGCCGAAGACCGCGGCATCGGCATAGCGTTCCGGATGGTCCGACAGGTATTTGCGGCACACCATTTGGCGGCCGGGACCGACGCCGATGACGTCGGTAAACGTTCCTCCGCGATCGATCCAAAATTGCCAAGCCATGGGTTTCCGTATGGCCGAGATGATGGGCCCTTGAGCCTTTTTCAATCTAATTCATTGAAATTATTGAGTTAATGAAATTCTCAAATATTGATCCGCATCATGGATTTCTCCGATATTGCGAATCATTCTTAATTGCAATATGAACAGTGGACCCTCGGATTCTCGCAAATGTCAGCCGCGCCCACCGTGAGACCAACGCACCTTAGCCTCGGCGCCCTTCAACCGGGCGAGTCGGGCCGCGTTGTGGCGTTGGGCAAGACCGATCGCCAATACCGCGAGCGGCTCTTGTCGTTCGGCCTGACGCCAGGGACGACATTCGATGTCGTGCGCATGGCACCGTTGGGCGATCCGATCGAAATCCGCGTGCGCGGGTTCGCGCTCAGCCTGCGCCGCGGCGAGGCGCAGGCCGTGACAGTCGAGCGGACAGCGCCGTGAGCCAGAATCGTCATGGTGGCCAGCCCGAGCGTAAGATCGCGCTGGTCGGTAATCCCAACTGCGGCAAGACCTCGGTGTTCAATCGCCTGACGGGCGCCAATCAGCGCGTCGGCAACTGGCCTGGTGTCACGGTCGATCGCAAGGAAGGCCGGTTTCACGAAGGTTCGTCCGCGGTCACGGTTGTCGATCTGCCCGGCGTTTACTCTCTCGGCGTCACCGGATCGAGTTCGCTCGACGAACAGATCGCGCGCGATTTCATTTTGTCGCGCGAGGCCGATCTGATCGTCAACGTGGTCGATGCCAGCAACCTCGAGCGCAATCTTTACCTGACGATCCAGCTCGCCGAAATGCGGGTGCCGATGATCGTGGCGCTCAACATGGTTGACGCGGCCCGCACCCAGGGGCTCGACATCGACGCGAAGGCGCTATCCTCCGAACTCGGCGTGCCGGTGATCGGCGTCGTCGCCACGACCGGCGAGGGTTTCGCCGTCTTGCGCGAAGCGATCGTGGCCGATGCCAGAAAACAGCCCGTGCCGACGGTGTCGCCCGCGTATCCGCCGTCGATCGAGCGTGCCCTCGACCGTCTGGCGCCTTCGTTTGGCGAGGGCGTTCTTGGTCGATGGCTGGCGCTCAAGATGATCGAGGGCGACGCGTCGGTCGCGGCGACAGCAACGCCAACGGCTAAGACCGAAGCCGAGGCGGCCAAGGCCGACATCGCCGCCGCAACGGGCGATGATGCCGACATCGCGATCGCCGATACCCGTTTCGGGCGCGCCCATGCCCTGCGCGTGGCCTGTGCGACCCAACGCGGCATTACCAGTCGCGGCATGACGGATCGAATCGATCGGCTCGTCCTTAATCGGCTGCTCGGCATCCCGATCTTTCTGCTTGTGATGTATGTGATGTTCTTGTTTTCCATCAACGTCGGCAACGCTTTCATCGATTTCTTCGACATCCTGGCGGGCACGCTTCTGGTCGACGGGCTCGGCGCGTGGATGACGGGTGTTGGCTCTCCAGACTGGCTGACGACGATCGTGGCGGGCGGAGTCGGCGGCGGCTTGCAGACGGTCGCGACCTTTATCCCCGTCATCGGCTGCCTGTTCCTGTTCCTCTCTGCGCTCGAGGACTCGGGATACATGGCTCGCGCCGCCTTCGTCATGGATCGTTTCATGATGAGCCTCGGCCTGCCCGGGAAGTCCTTTGTGCCGATGATGGTCGGCTTCGGGTGCACGGTGCCGGCGGTGATGGCGACCCGCACACTCGACAACCAACGCGATCGCGTGCTCACGGCTGTGATGTCTCATTTCATGTCGTGTGGCGCGAGGTTGCCGGTTTACGCGCTGTTTGCCGCCGCGTTCTTTCCGGTCGGTGCGCAAAACGTCGTTTTCTTGTTGTATCTGATCGGAATCGGATTCGCGGTCATGACCGGGCTGTTGCTCAAGACGACAGTGCTGGCGGGACAGTCGTCGCCGTTCCTGATGGAGCTGCCGCTGTATCACATGCCGACGTGGCGCGGCGTGCTGTTCCGCTCGTGGGAGCGGCTGAAGTTATTTCTGTCCAAGGCAGGCAAGTTCATCGTCGCGGTCGCGGTCGTACTGACGTTCCTGAACTCGATTGGGCGCGACGGCAGCTTCGGCAACGAAAACAGTGAAAATTCGATGCTGGCGGCGGTCGGCGAATCGTTGATCCCGGTCTTCGAGCCGATGGGCATCCGCGCCGACAACTGGCCGGCGGCTGTCGGTCTCTTTACAGGCTTGTTCGCGAAGGAAGTCGTGGTCGGCACGCTCGACGCCATCTACACCCAGATGGACGCGCCCCAAGACGGCGCGAGCGCCGAGCCCGAGGCCTTCGATCTCTGGGCGGGAATTGGGGCGGCGTTCGCATCGGTGCCGGCCAATCTCTCGACGTTGGCTGACCGGTTGCTCGACCCGCTGGGGTTCGATGTCGTGGTTGAAGGCCAGGACGCGGCCGCCGAGGGGCAATCGGTGTCGGTCAGCACCTTTGGCGTGATGGCGTCGAAATTCGACGGCGCGGTCGGCGCATTCGCCTATCTGATCGCGATCTTGCTGTACTCGCCCTGCATGTCGGCGCTGTCGGCCTACTATCGCGAACTTTCAGGACGCTGGACGGCGTTTGTCGCGATCTACTCGACGCTGCTCGGGTACGGATTCGCCGTGCTGACGTATCAGGTCGGCACCTTCGCGCGAGACCCCGCGCATGCCGGGGGCTGGATTGCCGCCGTCCTCGCCGTCTTCGTGGCCGGCGCCGCGGTGCTGAGGTTGTCCGGACGGCGCGCCCCGGCCGCGGCAATTCAGCCTGCCGAGTGATGCGCCGTGATTCTGACCGAACTCAAAACCTATCTATCCGGACGCCGCCGCGCGTCGCTCGACGACATCGCCCGGCATTTTGCCGTCGCGCCCGATGCCGCGCGCGGCATGCTTGAGACATGGATCGCCAAGGGGAGGGTTCGCGTATTGAATCAGCACTTGCCGTGCGGCACGTGCGGCAAGTGCGAATCGGCCGTCAGCGACATCTACGAATGGATCGGCATCAAGGGCTGCCCGATCGGCCAGCCCGAAACCAATGCCATGCCGGCCCGAGAGATCAGCGGTAGCTGAACTCGGGCGACACCGCGATCAACGCCACCAGGCGACGGAGTTCGTTCTCGATCGTGGTCGCGCTGGCCGTGCCCTGGCCGACAAAGGCGCGGATGCCGGCGCTGGAGCCGGCAAAATCGGTCAGTGACGTATAGCCGGCGCTCGATAGCTGGTAGCCGACCATTCGCCCGATCCAGTGATCCACCACTGCGGTGACTGACGTGGTACGCGGCGTTTCGGCGGTGATGTTGGCGCCGATCGGGCCCGAGGTCGCAGCCGACAACAGGAAGTTCCACTGCGACATCAGCGACGAGGTGTTGAGCCAATAGTCGCTGACGTCCGGCCAGCCCTCGGGCGACGGCCACTGATATACGAAGTCGCGCGTGCCGGCGAAAGCCGTCAACATCTGGCGATGCGGCCGCATCTGCGAGTTGGTGGTGCGCGCGAAGGCGATGGCGCGTTCGTAGGGTCGGCGCAACTTGGAACGCGAAGCCGTCCTAATCTCGTCCGAACTCAAAAACACTCGCATCACTTCGCGGATTTGATAGGGGCTTTCCTTGTTGTCGTTCCACGCCTTGATCGCGGCGGTGACGAGGGTGGACGATGGTTTTTCGCCGAAAATTCGCCTCGCCAGCTTGCCGACGATAAACTCCGCGGTCCTGTTATGTTCGGCGGCGAGCTGAATTACCTTACGGCCTTGTTCGATCGCACTGGCGCCGTTGGGCGTCGGTTGTAACGGCCGGAGATCGATGCCGAGGAACCTGTTCGCGGTCGTGTTG
>VGEM01000110.1 GCA_016869315.1 Alphaproteobacteria bacterium
GAGCCCACCAACCATCTCGACGCGGAGTCAGTCGGGTGGTTGGAGCGGTTTCTTGAGGAGTATCCCGGCACAGTCGTCGCCGTAACGCACGATCGCTATTTCCTCGACAACGTCACGGGATGGATTCTTGAGCTCGATCGCGGCAAGGGGATTCCCTACGAAGGCAATTACTCGTCGTGGCTTGTCCAGAAACAGAAACGCCTGGAACAGGAAGAGCGCGAAGAAGTCGCTCGCCAGCGCACGATCGCCCGCGAGCTCGAGTGGATGGGACAATCGCCCCAGGCCCGACGCACCAAAAGCAAAGCACGTATCAGCGCTTTCAATGACCTCCTCGCCGAGGCCGAGGATCGCGCCCCCGAGACAGCGCAAATCGTCATACCGCCCGGCGAGCGGTTGGGTGAACTCGTCATCGAAGCGAAGAACGTCATAAAAGCGTATGGCGACAAATTGTTGATCGACGATCTCAGTTTCAAGTTACCGCCGGGCGGCATCGTCGGTGTGATCGGCCCCAATGGCGCCGGTAAGACAACATTGTTTCGCATGATCACTGGCCAAGAAAAACCCGACAAGGGAACTTTCCGTGTTGGCGACACCGTGAAGCTTGGCTATGTCGACCAAAGTCGCGACAGTCTCGCCGCCAATGCCACAGTGTGGCAAGAAATCTCGGGCGGCGCCGACGATGTCGTGCTCGGAAAGCACAAGATGCCGAGCCGGGCCTACGTTGGCCGATTCAATTTCCGTGGGGCCGACCAGCAGAAGAAGGTGGGTCAACTTTCAGGCGGTGAGCGCAACCGCGTGCATCTTGCCAAGATGCTGAAGTCAGCCGCGAACGTGATCCTGCTCGACGAACCAACCAACGATCTCGATGTCGATACCTTGCGTGCGCTCGAACTTGCCTTGCTCGAATTTGCCGGCTGCGCGGTCGTGATCAGCCACGATCGCTGGTTCCTCGACCGGATCGCTACGCACATTCTCGCCTTCGAAGGCGATAGCCATGTCGAATGGTTCGAAGGCAACTTCCAGGACTATGAGGCCGACAAGAAACGCCGCCTCGGCGATGACTCGATCAACCCCCATCGAATCAAGTACAAGCCAATTGCAAGGTAGGCGTTCGTGCAATCGGCGGACTCAATTCAAGCCGAAGCCTTTGTATCCGGTTCGAGCTGATGCCTAACCGTCTTCTGATCATGATTTCGGGGCCTTATCGCTCCGGCGCGGCGACCGAGGCGGCGCGTGCCGCAAGTCTGCGTGCGATGAATCAGGCTGCTGTTGCGATCTGGGAGAGGGGGCATATCCCGTTGATCGGCGTGAATGCCGTGTTACCGATCATCCAGGAAGCCGGGACCAATCGCTATGACGAGCTAATGATGCCCATTTGCCTAGAACTTGCTGCGCGATGCGACGCCGTGCTGCGCATCGACGGTCCCTCGGTCGGCGCCGACGATGAAATGGAGCGAATTCGCGCCGCCGGCGGGGCGGTCTTTGCTCGGATCGAAGACATCCCCGCCGCGACGACAAACTGAGTTCAATCAGGCCTTTGGCTGGCCCTTCAGCAGGGCTTCCTTGCGCGCCTTGTATTCCTTGGAAGACATTTCGCCGGCACCATGGGCGTTCATCAGTTTCTTGAGCTCTTTCTTGACCTCGGGCGATTGTGCGGCCGAGGCAGGGGGATCTGCGGCCATGGCGGGCGCATGGATGCTGGCCGTTGACGCAACAGCGGCCATGGTTAGGACGAGAATGCGAGGCAACATAGCGAGACTCCTTGGTCAATCTTCATGCTGGTCGATGCCATTCAGGGCTCGACCGCATCTTTTTTATGCGTGCTCTGTTACTGGGTTGTATCGCGAAGACCTTCATTTGGTAACGCCCGGTAGCGTTCGGAAATTCCACCTGATGAATGCGGTGGCCTATGGCGAATTGAATGAAGCGGACGCCGCGTTTAGGATATCGTCCATGTGTGCGGCGGAAGGCATCGATTGTCCGTCGCTATGCAACTCGGGGGAGCGCACGTCATGACTGCTCAATCTTCGACATCCGGCGACGATTCAGTTTTCGCAAAGGTGATGACCCCGCCCTACATCGGGCTGTTTATTTTCTTGGTCATCCTCATTTACAAACCGGTCGCGCACTGCATCCTGGTTCTGCAGCACATTACATTCACGGGGCCTGAAAGATATCTGGTGGGATTCCTGATTGGGCTCGCCGGATTTACGCTGGTTGGTAAAGGTTTGCGTCGCGACGAATTGACGGCGACCGCCATGGGTTACCTCGGCGGCGCGTTGATTTGGATGGGGTGGTTCGAGTACGCGTTCGATTTCTTCGGACATGCGTTTGCGCTTGAGCCGCTCAAGGATCCGGTGACCGGCGTTGCCGTCATCTCGGGCAATCTCCAAGTGTTGGAAGCGACCGGCATTCCGTTCCTCGTGATGTTGATCCTATTGGGGCACAACCGCGAAACACGCTGCCGACTGCTGATGTGGGTGCATCGCAATACGAAGCTGGCGCCAGAGAAGCCGACCATGGGTTACAAACGTAATTACGCGTGGGTCACGGCGATCGAAACGATCTTCATCACGTGGGCATTCTATTTGCAGATCATCGTTCTGTACGATCCGCGGCTGGTTGGCTTCAGCCACCCCGTCACGTTTGCGATGTTTTTCGTCTACCTCGCGTGGGGCATCTATTTGATTTACAAGCTGTCACGATTTACCGAACCAGCGGCTGCCATTCGCTACGCGATCCCGACCGTGGCCGCGTTCTGGATCTCGATCGAAATGGGCAGTCACTGGGGGTGGTTCACCGAAATTTGGGTGAAGCCCGTCCAGTTCCCGATTTCCAACGCCCTGTTCATCTTGGCGTTTGTTGCCGGGACTGCTTTGGTGCTGACGCGCGGCGGGGCTTGGTCCTCGATGCAAGTGCAGGCAGCAGAATAGCGGTCCTGGTAACTCTGCCTTATTGGCCAGCTACCGCTTTGTGCTGTGCGCCAAGGGTCTCGTCCGCGGCATTGACCTTCTTGGTTGAGGACCGGTCGCTGATACGCTTGATGTAAGCCGTCACCTCCGGCGTTGCCGGAAATATCTTGAACATCGTCATCCATGTCAGGGCAGTGCCCCAGAGGATATCAGCGGCCGAAATCTTGTCGCCGAGAAGATAAGGGCCAGCGCGGAGTTGGTCGGTAACGGTCTTGATCACCGCGTCGACACTCCCATAGGGCGACATTCCCTGATTGCCGGGCTCGCGCTTAAGGGCGTGGTCAACCATCGCTGGTTCAAACGCGGAGCCGTAGAAGGCGAGCCAGCGAAGATATGGGCCGCGTTGCGGATGGTCCAGGGCTGGGGCAAGACCGGCTTTCGGAAATAGGTCGGCGAGATGGATGTAAATCGCCACTTGCTCGGTGATGAGCGCGTCGCCGTGTTTCACGGCCGGGACTTTTCCAAGCGGATTTATGGCCAGGAAAGGCGCTTTGCGTTGGTCGCCGGCCTTTATGTTGACCGGGTGCAAAGTGTATGGCGCGTCGAGTTCTTCAAGCAGGATGATGACACCGGTTGAGCGGGTCTGCGACGAGTGGAAGACGGTCAATAGTCGAGAATCAGCCATGTTCGAGGCCTCCAATGCTGTCGCTGACCATAACAGGTTGCGCGATCACCGCCGCCTAAGATCCTCTTTGGCCGCCATGCTTATTCTGCATGAAGTCGGTGGTTTTCATGGTATGTCCGAGGCCAATCTACCATAACCATGAAAACACCCCGAGACGGTTGAAGCAGGCCAGAGTAGACCGTTATCAACCGTCCACGCCTTTACACGTCATCACCTGGAGAGTCCGCCATGGCCATTATTGCCCTCAAGCAACCTTTTCCGCACGATATGATGCCGCTACCGACGCACGACGAACATGCGCGCGAAGATTTTATCGTGAACCTCAAGATGCACATGGCGGATCACGTCTACCCCTATGACGAGACGGTTTACGAAAAAAAGGCGAAGCCGAAGTTCGTCAAGGAGAAGGGGCGCGCGCCCGCGAACAGCGACGAAGTCCATCGTTTGATGATGGCCGAGCCCTATACCAAGTTTTGGAGTGCCATTGCCCGTAACATGCAGGAGATGCTGTGGGATAATCAGGGCCGCATCGCCGAACACGAATTGCCCCGGATTCAGACGTACGTGAAGCGCGCCTCGAACAGCGCCAAAGGGACGCTGAAGCTTGACCCCAACTTCAAAATGCCGCGCTACATCGACGCCGTCGATATCCACGCCATGCCGGGTGGGTACCAAACGACGCTCTCCGATGAAGATGTTTTCGTCGGCGCGGTCTATGATCGCGGGGCATATTACTACACCAAGGGCATGGCGGGCCGCTGGGGCGAAGGCGGGGCGGTCGCGACCATCAATCTGATGCGCGACATGTTTCCCGACTTCAAGCCAAAACGCATTCTCGATGTTGGCTGCGCAATCGGTTGGACGACGACGCCATGGCGCGATGCGTTTCCTGACGCCGAGATTCACGGCATCGATGTGGGCGGGGCGCTCTTGCGTTATGGCCATGGCCGCGCCGAAGCGCTCGGCAAAGCCGTGCACTTCCATCAGATGTCCGGCGAAGACTTGAAATTCGAAGACAACTATTTCGACCTCGTCTTTTCCGGTGGCGTATTCCACGAGACGTCGAATACGGGCGCCCGCAAGATGATGAAGGAGATGCATCGGGTGTTGAAGCCGGGCGGCCTCACGCTGCACTACGATATCCCCTACGGTGGGGAGTACGGCCTGCACGCCCAATTCATGTTGAATTGGGACAGCTACTACAATGCCGAGCCGTTTTGGCGGCAATGGACGGCGATCAATCGCACGGAATTCCTGACCACAGCCGGGTTCGATCCATCGACCATCATTGACGCGTGGGCCGACCGCGATCATGACGGAACGTTCAGGCTGTTCCCAAAGCCCTTTGACGACATTCACCCCAATCCGCGGGGCGGTATTGGCCGGCCGCAGTTCTTTGGGGCGTGGAAGAAGTAGAGCTGTCTGACGTCGCTTGATACCATTGGCGCGTGACCTCCACGCGCGCCAGACATCCCAATCTCCACATCCGCGTCAATTTGACGCCTCGCTTCGGTTTTGGCCCGGGCAAAGCGGCGCTCCTTGAGCACGTCGCCGCGAGCGGGTCGATTTCGGCGGCGGCGAAGGCCTTTGGCATGAGCTATCGCCGGGCTTGGCTGCTGCTAGACGACCTCAACGCTGGTTTCGCCTCTCCGCTTGTCGCAAAGACCAAAGGCGGCCGCGGGGGAGGCGGAGGGGCGGAATTGACGCCGCTCGGCCGGAAGGTCCTAAAATTGTATAGGGCAATCGAACGGCACTCCCAACGCGCTGCGGCCAAAGCCGTGGCAGGGTTGATGCGCCATGTCGCCTAGGGTGAAGATGAGTCGGCACTAGTATCGTTATATTCCACCGGATATAACGACATGATGCGGTCGTTTATCGTAGCGATCCTCGCGCTCTTTGCACGCGCCAGCATGGCGGAACCGGGCCCATTGGTCTTTGCGGCATCGTCGTTGACCGATGCGCTGGAAGCGGCCGCGGATGTCTATGCTGCAAGCGGTCAGCCCAAGCCGACGCTGTCGTTTGCCGCGAGTTCGGCGCTGGCGCGCCAGATCGAGCGCGGTGCGCCGGCCGAGGTGTTTCTATCGGCCGATGAGGCATGGATGGACTATCTTGCCGAGCGTAATTTAGTTGATCCCACGACGCGCCGTGCGCTCCTCGGAAACCGAATCGTGCTGATCTCGCCGCGGCAAGTTCCGTTTTTGATCTCCATCGAACAGAACTTTCCTCTCGGCCAAAAACTTGCTGGTCGGGCCTTGGCCATGGCTGATCCCGATTCTGTTCCGGCGGGCAGGTACGCGAAACTTGCGCTGGAAACGCTGGGCGTCTGGAGCGAAGTCGAGGCTCTCGTCGTTCGGGCAGAAAGTGCCCGGGCTGCATTGGCGATCGTTGCCAGGGGCGAGGCCGCGGCTGGCATTGTCTACGAGACAGATGCACTGGCCACGCCGGCCGTCATGACGGTTAGCACATTTCCGGAAAACAGCCATCCACCGGTGATCTACTCCTTGGCGCTGGTCGGCTCGTCTCCAAGTCGTGCCGCACGAGCGTTTCGGGCGTTTCTGCATGGACCCGAGGCCACTGCAGTTTTTCGGCGATTCGGTTTCTTGGTCCCGGCTTTGCCATGAGCGAGCTGTCCGCGGCGGATTGGCAGTCAATCCTTCTTAGTCTCAAGGTTGGCGCTTGGAGCGTCGTTGTCAGTCTGCCGATCGCATTTGGACTGGCGTACGTGCTGGCGCGTGTCGATTTTGTTCTCAAACCTGTGGTCACGGCCTTGGTCTTGCTGCCGCTTGTCCTGCCTCCGGTCGTGACCGGATATCTCTTGCTGTTGACGTTTGGGCGCAACGGCCCGGTCGGCCTTTGGCTCTACGACTGGTTTGGCGTCACCGTTGCCTTCCGGTGGACCGGGGCCGTCATCGCGGCCGCGGTGATGGGTTTGCCCCTGATGGTCACGGGCATGCGCCTATCTCTCGAGAGCGTCGACCGACGCATTGAAATGGCGGCGCGAACGCTAGGGGCAAGCCCCTGGCGGGCGTTTTGGACCGTGACTCTGCCGCTATCATTGCCGGGCATTGTCGGCGGCTCCGTTTTATCGTTTGCGCGCAGTGTCGGCGAATTCGGAGCGACGATCACGTTTGTTTCCAATATCCCGGGCGAAACGCGGACGTTGCCAATCGCGATCTACAGTTTGCTGCAGTCGCCGACCGGGGATTCTGCGGCCTTGAAGCTGTCGCTTATCGCTATTGGGCTGTCGATTGGCGCGATTATCGTCGCCGAGCTATTGCATCGCCGACTGCCCAAAGCCACGGGGCGAGACGATGCTTGAGGTCGATGTTGCCACGACGCGCGGCGAAGCGGCGATCGAAGCGCGATTCAAGATCGACGAAGGCGTCACGGCGCTGTTCGGTCCATCAGGGTCCGGCAAGACAACCGTGCTCAGCATGATCGCGGGGATCATCCGGCCGAGAAGCGGGCGTGTATTGCTGGATGGCCAGGCCTTATTCGATGCCGATCGCGGTATCGACATTCCCCCGGAGCGTCGTCACATCGGCGTCGTTTTTCAAGATCGGAGGCTATTTCCACATTTGTCGGTCGCCGGAAACTTGAACTATGGATTCAGACTCGTTCCGCATGCCGAGCGGGTTCAGTCTTTCAACGATGTGGTCGCGCTGCTCGGCCTCGACCGGCTGCTGGAACGCAAACCGTTGACGCTGTCGGGCGGTGAGCAGCAGCGGGTGGCGATCGGGCGGGCACTGCTCATGAGCCCGCGGGTGCTGCTCATGGATGAGCCGCTGGCGTCGCTCGACGGCCGACGTAAAGACGAAATCCTTCCTTACCTCGAAAAGCTCAGAGACGCCGTTCGCCTGCCGATTGTCTACGTCACTCATGACCAACGCGAAGTCTCGCGTCTGGCGCGTCGAACCCTGGAGATGCGCGACGGATGCGCCAGGGAGGTTGTCCCCTAGCCTTATCCCTGGCAGCCGCTGATCAAATACCAACAGTAGCCATATCCCTTTGGCGGCGGGTGCTCGACGGCCTTCTCCTTACGCGCGTCGCCGACAATCTTGATGAATCCCGCCCACGGATTTTCGAACCCAAGCTCACGCGCCATGCCGATAAAGTCAGTCTTGGCGCAGCCAAGGAGATAAGGCTCGGAATTATTGTACTGCTCCCATCCGTTCCAAGCGATGCCGTAGGCGTCGAGATGTTCGATCCGCACCGGATTTTCGCAATGCACGAAGACGCCGCCAGGTGCCAGCAAGCGTTTGGTCTCGCGCATGATATTTGCAACGGCCGTGCGCGAGGTCTCGTGGAACAAGATGTGTGACACGATCAGGTCAAATGATGCGTCCGGAAAGTTTGAGTGTTCCGCGTCGTCTTGCACGAAGTTCACTTTCTTTCCCAGCAGTTCGGCCCTAGCGTGCGCATACCGCAGCAATGGCGCGCCGACATCGATGGCGGTCAGCTCGGCGTCGGGGAAATAGTCGCAATAGGGCAGCGTTGACTGGCCAACCGAGCAACCCATATCGAGAATCCGCTTGGGTCTGAAGCCGGGGAAGTTGGTCATCACGTAGGCCGCGACCGTGTGGCCGCGGCCGTCATTGAGAAACTGGCCATTCTTGCGGCCCAAGCCCATCTGGTAGACGGCGCTGCCGAGATCGTAAACCGCCCCGGCGCGAAGGTCGTTGGGGCGGACCTCGGTCGTGAAGTTGCCGGGCATGCGATGGGTGTCGATCTCGGTGAGATATCGTGGTGGCTTCAATCCTTCCCGAAGTGTGAGCGAGCCTCTTGGAGCCGGGTCGATGTCCGCGCAGGTTTCGGCGATTGAATCATATTGCCGATCGACGGCTTCGCCGGCATACAGCCACAGCAGATCTTGACTGTCGCGGCGCAGCCACGACCAAATCTGATGAATCTCGTCTTGCTCCAAGGCGTGGCGCACTTCGGTTGCATCTTTCGGATCGCGGCCATGCTCGCTTCGGAATTTCGGAAGCACACGGTTCTTGTAGGCGGTCTCGACGCCTTGTCCGACCGGCCCGAAAACCTGACCGCGCACCGCCAGGAAAAACTGGAATCGCGACAAATCGTCGTGCCCGATATTGGCGCTAGCGGGATGGAGGCGCGGCATGATTAGACCTCGTTACCTTCTGGCGTGACTGTAGCCGCTGCCGCCTCCAGCATCACGCGATAAAGATGGCGTTTATCGACGTGCGGTCGTGGGTGGGCGACGCGGCTGTGTTTCAGGCCCAATCGCACGGCGGTCTCCGCCATCTTGAAAGCAAGCGGCCCCGGGTTGATCACAGGGATGGGCGCCACGGCCTCGGCGATTGCATCGCAAGCCTGGTGCATTGTCGTCGAACCGAGCATCAAGACGTGCGCGCCGTCCACGGCGATCAATGCCCGCGCAGCTTCGATCAGACGGGGAATGACGGACTCTTTCTTATCCGTCAGCAGATTCTTGCTGTCTGGAGTCATGCCGATAGCGCGAATTCCGGCGCATGCAGATTCACAGCCGAGCTCGCGGATGGTCTTCGTATAAAGCGCAATCCACTCCTCCCACATGGTAACGATGCCGAACCGTCGGCCGAGAGTCATGGCCGCAAGCATCGCCGTTCGCCCAGGTCCAATGACGGGGATATCGAGAACAGAGCGCAACGGGGCGACCGCAGCGTCACTGACAGTGTCGACACAGACCGCGTCAAATCCTGCTTCCTTGGCGTTCATCCCAGCCTCGAACAGTCCGAGATCGGCAAGGAGATTGTCATGATCGCTGACGTAGTGATCCGGCGCCACGCGTGCGCCGCGGAACTCGAAAGAGACATCGCCGTCAAAGGCGGGCGTTCGTACCTGCGCGCGGCGCAGGACCATTTGCTCGTCAGGCAGCGGGAAGGGCACCAGGACCAAAATACGCATGGCAAAAAACATACTGCGCCCAGGCGTTCATCAAAAGGCGCCTTAATAGGCGTCGCGGCCCGAAAAGATCACGTGAATCGTCATGAGCATGATCTTGAAATCGAGCCACAACAACCAGGAATCGATATATGCGAGATCAAGGGCCACGCGGCGTTCTGCCTTTTCCAAGCTATCGATCTCGCCCCGCGAGCCGTTAACCTGGGCCCAGCCGGTCAGTCCTGGCTTGACACGGTGCCGAACAAAGCAGTCGGCGACGTCGTTATAGGGCATGTGGCCGGCCATGACCGGGGCGAGCACGGCAATCATGACTGCGCCAACGAGATAGTCTTCGACCGCCTTGAGCGCGCCGTTCCGATGCTTGAGCGGGCGTTCGGTCATGTCGAGCATTGGGCCACTGGCAGTCGTCGCAACGCCGAGCACCGGCGCATCCCCAACCATCGAATCAATGGCGATCCCGATATCGCACGGTAACGCTGCGAGTCGCCGGACGGCTGTCTATTCCATCATAATCTTGGTGACATGATATCGATATAAGTTTGACTCTGTCCGAGGTGCCAGATAGCGTCGCGCCCGTCATGGCTCGTTTCGCCCGCATTGTCGCCTCCGGATTACCGCATCACGTCACGCAACGTGTGAGCGGCCGCGTGCCCGCCTTCAGATCGGCGAAAGATTACGCGTTATATCTCGACATGCTTGCCGCTCAGGCCAAATCCGCGAGCGCTGAGATTCTGGCCTATTGTCTGTTGCCGCGGACGATTCACCTTATTGTCGTTCCGCGCGGGCGTGACGGATTGCGTCTGGCGCTGGCGACCGCCAACAAGCGTTATGCCCGCCATGCCAATGCTGCACGCGGGCGGGGCGGCAAGATGTGGCACGGACGTTTCGCATCGTTTCCACTCGACGAAGAGGCCGTGACGGCTTCGGCCCGATTCATCGAGCTCGCCCCTGTCCGTGAGGGCCTGGCGGCATCGGCACGCGGGTGGCGCTGGTCGAGCGC
>VGEM01000111.1 GCA_016869315.1 Alphaproteobacteria bacterium
ATCACACGCGTGCAAGACCGGGTTAAGGCGTTCGCGGCCAGGGAAGGCCGCCGGCCGCGCATTTTAGTCGCCAAGATCGGCCAGGATGGTCACGACCGCGGGCAAAAGGTAATTGCGACCGCCTTCGCCGATCTCGGCTTCGATGTCGACATCGGACCGCTGTTTCAGACACCGGGAGAAGTGGCGAAGCAGGCGGTCGAGAACGACGTGCACATTGTTGGCGTTAGCTCGTTGGCGGCGGGCCATCTGACGCTGGTGCCCGAACTCAAGGCCGAGCTCGCGAAGCACAAGCGCGGCGACATTCTGGTGGTGGTCGGCGGTGTCATTCCGCCACAGGATTTCGACGCGTTGCGCAAAGCCGGCGCGGCGGCGATCTTCCCGCCTGGCACCGTGATCGGCGAAGCGGCGGACGATCTGCTCGACAAACTCGCTCAGCAACAGAAGGCCTGAGCCATCGTGGCGGTCGACGACATGGTGGCGGGCGTCCTCGGCGGTGACCGCACCGTCCTCGCCCGCGCCATCACGCTGATCGAGTCGACCAATCCGCAGCATCAGGCCGACGCACAGGATCTGCTGATCAAGCTGATGCCGCGGGCGGGTCATTCGGTTCGGATTGGCGTGAGCGGCTTGCCCGGCGCCGGCAAGTCGACCTTCATCGATGCCTTCGGCTCGATGCTGACGGCCAAAGGGCACAAGGTGGCGGTGCTCGCCGTCGATCCGTCGAGCTCGCGGGCTGGCGGTTCAATTCTTGGCGACAAAACGCGGATGATGCGCCTTGCCCAGGATGCGAATGCCTATATCCGCCCCTCGCCCACCGGCGGCACTCTCGGTGGCGTGTCGCGCGCGACCCGGGAGGCGATCGTGGTGTGCGAAGCGGCGGGGTTCGACGTCGTGCTGGTCGAGACCGTCGGGGTCGGTCAAAGCGAGGTTTCAGTCGCGGCGATGGTCGACTTCTTCTTGGTGCTGATGCTGGCCGGCGGTGGCGACGATCTTCAGGGCATCAAGAAGGGCGTACTCGAGATCGCCGATATGATCGCCATCACCAAGGCCGACGGCGACAATATGGCGCGCGCGAGAGAGTCGGCGGCCGACTATGGTCATGCCCTGCGCATTGTTACGCCGGCCGGCGCACCGTGGGTGCCGCCGGTGGTCATCATCAGCGCGCGCGAGAACAAAGGTCTCGACGACGTCTGGGGCGCGATCGAGCGCTTCTCCGCCGCGGCCAAATCTACCGGCCGCTGGGATACTAAGCGCGCGGATCAACACGTGCGCTGGATGTGGGCGATGGTCGAAGAGCGCGTTCTGGCAGAGTTCAGGTCCTCACCCGCCGTTCGCTCCCGCGCCGCCGAACTCGAACGCGCGGTCGCGTCCGGTTCGACCACCGCCGCATTGGCCGCCGCCGCACTCCTCAATAATAAGGTCTGAAAATAGGGTACGACCCCATTTAATGGAGAGAAATATGAAATATATTATATGTTTAGCTTGCTTTTTCTCTGTCTCGGCCGTTGCCGAGACCGAGGCCGAATTGATCGCGTGGGCCCGCGCCATTCATGAGCGCGTCCTGACGGTCGACACCCACGTCGACATTCCCGCCAACTACGGCAGCGACGCCTACGACCCGATGAAGCCGGGGCCGCGCGGGCAGCAGGTGCACATTCCAACCCAGATCGAAGGTGGGCTCGATGCCACGTTCTTGATTGTCTTCGTCGGTCAAGGGCCGCTCACGACGGCGGGATACGCGAAGGCGTTAGCGGATGCGATGGCCAAATTCGCGGCGATCCATCGCGTCACGACCCTACAATATCCCGACAAGCTTAGCCTCGCCTTGAGTTCCGGCGACGCCCGCCGAATCGCCGCCGAGGGCAAGAAGGTCGTGCTGATCGGCATCGAGAACGGCTACCCCATGGGCGAGCACGTCGAGTTGCTCGACGTGTTCTACGATTACGGCGCCCGCTACTTTGGCCATACCCATATTGGGCACAACCAGTTGGGCGATTCATCGATCGCCGAGAAGCGACTGAACGATCCGCCGTCGCGTCATGGCGGTCTGTCGGCGCTGGGCAAGAAGGCGGTCGAGCGCGCCAATCGCCTCGGGATGATGAACGATGTTTCTCATGCCGGAAAGCAGACGACTCTCGACATTATCGCCGCGTCACGCCCACCGGCGATCGCGTCGCACTCCGGCGCCAAGGGCGTGTTCGATCATCCGCGCAACATGAGCGACGAAGAGATGACGGCGCTCGCCGCCAAGGGCGGCGTGATGCAAGTCGTCGCCTTCGACACCTACCTCCGCGCCGTGCCGAAGGAAAAGACCGCGGCAACGCAGGCGCTGTGGGCCGAGTTCGGAATCAAGGATTTTCCCGACATGGCCAAGCTGACGCCCGATCAGTTGAAAACGTATCGCGCGCGCGCCGACGAGATCGAGCTCAAGTGGCCGAAGGCCGGGGTCAGGGATCTCGCCGATCACATCGACTACGCGGTCAAACTGATCGGCATCGATCATGTCGGCATCGCATCGGACTTCAACGGCGGCGGCGGCATCACCGGCTGGAACTCGGCGTCCGAAACCTTCAACGTCACGCTTGAACTGGTGAAGCGCGGATACGGCGAAGAGCAGATCGCCAAGATCTGGGGCGCCAACCTGCTCCGCGTGTTGGACGAGGTCGAAGACTACGCCAAACGCACCAAGCGCCGAAAATAGGGTACGACCCTAATTTCAGCGGCGTTTCTGTTTATTTGACTTAGGCTTAGGCCTCGGTTTCTCGGCGGCGCGTAACTTGCCGGGGACCAGGCGCGGCTTCGGCGGACGGCCGCGTTTGGGCCGGACGAAGGAGCGCCCGAGCGCGCGGCCCATGGCGCCGATGAAATCAGCCGCGCCCAATGGTGTCCCCGAATTGGTCGCGTCGCGGATCAGCTTCAATGAGGCGTTATCCATCACGCCCTCGAACAGCGCGCGATAGCCTTTGAAACGCGCCGCGTCGTTAGGCCCGAGCGTGCGAAACACGGTGTGCATCGAGATCAACGGATCGACCCGCTCGCCGACGTTGTGGCGGAAGCTCGACCAGCGGAAATCGTGCGGGGTCTTGGCCAGCCCGACCCGCACCGGGTTGAGTTCGATATATCGGCTGCAGGCGAGGAAGTAGCGTTCGGTCTCGATCGGACAGGCGCGGTAGCGGCCTTCCCACAAGCTTCCGGTGCGGTCGCGCGAATCGTTGAGATACATCGCATAGCGCGTGCCCACCTGCTGCATCACCTTCTGCAGACTGTCGCTTCGCACCGGCGTCGCAAGCAGGTGCAAATGGTTCGGCATCAGCACATAGGCGTGCACGGCTAAACCATGCCGCTTCGACGACTCTTCGAGCCAGCCGAGATATTTCTGCGCATCGTCGGCACCGAAGAAGACCTGCATGCGATTGTGTCCGCGCTGAATCACATGCACCGGCACGCCCGCCACCACCGCCCGCAACGGCCTCACCATGGGTCACTCCCGAATTAGGGTCAAAAATAGGGTCGTACCCTATTTTAGCATTATTTCTGGACAAGCGAACCGTAGAGCTCGGGGCGGCGGTCGCGGAAAAACCCAAAAGCCGCGCGCGCGGCGGTGACGTCGGTGAGATCGATGGTCGCGGTGATCACGCCGGTTTCGACGCGGTTCAGCTCGGCCACCTTGTCGCCGCGATGGCTGGCGATGAACGACGATCCGTAGAACGTCTGCCCGTCCTCGGTGCCGACGCGATTGGCCGCGATCACCGGCACGACGTTCGACACCGCATGGCCGATCATCGCGCGTTGCCAGAGGTCCTTGGTATCAAGTCCCGGATTATCGGGTTCCGAGCCGATCGCCGTCGGATACATCAGAATATCGGCGCCCATCAGCATCATCGCCCGGGCGCATTCGGGGAACCATTGATCCCAGCAGATGCCAACACCGATTGTTCCGAACCGCGTCGGCCAGACCTTGAAGCCGGTATTGCCGGGCCGGAAATAAAATTTTTCTTCGTAGCCGGGCCCGTCCGGGATGTGACTCTTGCGATAAACGCCGAGCACGGCGCCGTCGGCATCGATCATCGCAAGGCTATTATAATAGTGCGGTCCGTCCCGCTCGAAGATCGATGCCGGAATCACGACGCCGAGTTTCTTGGCAAGCGGTGACAGTCCCTTGACCACCGGATGCTCGGCCGCGGGAAACGCCGCGGCGAAGTGCCGCTCGCTCTCCTCGCGGCAGAAATAGTGCCCCTGCAACAGCTCGGTCGGCAGAATCACCTGCGCGCCTTTCTTGGCGGCGTCCGCGATCAGGCCCGAGACCCGCTCGATATTCGCCGCCATATCGGTGGAGTAAGCGCACTGCAACGCCGCGACGGTGACTTTGCTCATCGGACTTGGCTCGTCTCTGGGCTCGTCTCTGGGCTCATTTGCCTGGTTCCGCCGGTTGCTGCTGGGTGATGCAATGAAACGACCCGCCGCCGGTTATAACATGGCCGGCGGGAAGCCCGGTCACCTTGCGCGCCGGAAACAACCTCGACAGGGCCATCACCGCCGCATCGTCGTACCTCGTGCCATAGGTCGGCATCACCACCGTCGTATTGCCGATATAAAAGTTCATGTGGCTCACGGGGACCACTTCGCCCTCGCCGTCTTCGACGCGGCCGGGCGACGGGATGGTGACCACTTCGAACTTGTGGCCGTCGATATCGGTCGCCATGCGCAGATCGTCGATGATGTCCCGCAACGCCTGGGCGTTGGGATCGTCACGGCCCGAGGGCTCCATACAAGCCACGACACCCGGCGCGATGAATCGCGCGATATTGTCGATATGGCCGTCGGTGTGATCGTTGGCGAGGCCGTCGCCCAGCCAGATCAACTTCTCGATGCCGAGATTGGCGCGAAGCCGCGTCTCTAGATCGCGCTGCGTCAAATGCGGATTGCGATTCGGATTGAGCAGACATTGTCTGGTCGTGAGCGCCGTGCCGCGACCGTCGACATCGATCGAGCCGCCCTCGAGCACGAAGTCGTGGACATTGGCCTTCACGCCGGCGCGACCGGCGACGAAAGGCGCCACCGCATCATCGCCGTCGAGCACGTACTTCCCGCCCCAGCCATTGAACTTGAAGCACGCGCCGGCGATCGCGCCAGCTTCGCGAATGAAGATTGGCGCGGTGTCGCGAAGCCAGATGTCGCCGAACGTCGCGGGCAGCACCTCGGCGCCGGTACCCGCGAGCGCGGCCCTCGCCGATGTCACCGCTTCGTCACCACACGCAAGAATCCTGAGAGCTTCACCGCGCGGCGTGCCGTCGCGAACGTCGGCGATGGCTTTGAACAGCGACGCTACTTCGGCGCGGGCCGGCTCCAAGTCCTCAAGCCATAAGTCGCCATGGCTCGGCCACGCCGACCACACCGCCGCGTGGGGTTCCCACTCGGCGGGCTGCACCAGTCGCGAGGATTGAACGCGCGTCATGGCGGGTTCACTAACCTGGATTTGTCACAGCCACAACAGGGTGGCGGCCAAGGACGCAAGCGTCATCGGCACGCCGGCGCGCGCGAAATCAACGAAGCCGAGTTTGACGCCCGACGCGGCCGCGCGTTCGGCGACGATCAGGTTGCACAGGCTGCCGACGATCAGGAAATTTCCCGCCAGTGTCGACAGCACGGCAAGCGAATAGAGCGTTTGCGGCGCAAGGTCAGGCCACAGCGCCAGGAGCAACACCGTTGCCGGCACGTTACCGATGGTGTTGCTCACCACCAGCGCGCCCGGCGCCAGGACCGCGAGTTGATCGGACGAGAAACCGCCGGCACGCGCCCAGTTCAAGGCCTCGGTCGCGAGTCCCGTACCGGCGAAGGCGCCGGTGACGATGAACAAGCAGGCGATCAGGAGCAGCAGATGCCAATCGACCGCGGCGACCAGGTGCCGGCTGGCGATGGTACGGCTGAGAAGGAGGACCGCGGCCACCGCAAGCGCCGCCAGTTCGCGCGACAGGGGTGTCGCGAACAGAACAAACAGCAGCACGGTGGCGGCAATGGCCTTGAGGGCACCGGCCCGGTCGAAGGGTGGCGGTGGCGCGGGCTCAACCTGATGCGTGGCCTCAAGCTCGGTCCGCCAAATCCACGCCGTCGCGGCATAGACGCAGACGAGTCCGATCGCCACCGGCGGTCCGCAAACGGCAGTGAATCCCAAAAGTCGAACCCGCCGACTTGGCCGATCAGAATGTTCTGGGGATTTCCGATCAAGGTCGCGGCCGAACCGGCATTGCCGGCGCCCGCGAGCGCGATCAGAAACGGCCGCGGGTCAAGCTTCCGCGCGGCAAGTCCGGCACACAACAGGGGCGTCATGGCGAAGACGACGATGTCGTTGACCAGCACCGCCGATAGAGTGCCGGCGACGACGACTGTGAGGGCCAGGAGCCGGCGCGGCGTGGCGTGCGCCGATGAAATTCGCGCCGCTGCGGCCGCATAGAGTCCCGCCTTGCCGAACTGCGCCGACAGGATCATCAGACCGAACATCAGCACCAGCGTCGCGACATCGACGGATGCCGCCGCGGCTTCGGCATCGACGGCGCCGCTGGCAAGCAGTGTCGCCGCGGCGAGGAGGGCAATGCCGGTGCGATCGATCTTGAGGCCGGGCACGCGGCCAACCGCCATGCCAAGATAGGTCAGGATGAAAACGGCGACGATCAACGGGGTGGACATGGACGCGGCGGCCGGTTCAGGTGTAGGCGAGGTTCGCACGATAGGATGGAGCGTGCCGCTTGGACAGTCCCTCGCCAATGTCGAGTTCGGGCGACCTCGCCGCCGATCGGCGCTTCGATCTCGCCATGCAACTTCGCGGACGCGGCGATGTCGCTGCCGCTGCCGATGTGATGTCGCAAGCCATCGCGTTGGCGCCGCGCTGGGCCGCGGGCCGCTTCGCGCTGGCCGAGACACTGGCGATGGCAGGCGAAACGACGGCTTCGCTTGCCGCATTCAAAGCCTATCTCGAACTTGACCCGTCCGATTCCATGGGCGCGGCGGCTCGGATTCATCTGCTCGCCGGGGGTGACGTTCCGACGTTCAGCGAGTCGTATGTGCGTCGCCTGTTCGACCAGTACGCACCGCGCTTCGATCGGGCGCTGACGGAGCGCTTGGCCTATGCCGTCCCCGAGCTGCTGAGAGCGATGATAGACCGGACGTTGCCGGCGCGGCGATTCGCGCGCGCGATCGATCTCGGCTGCGGGACCGGGCTGGTCGGCGCGGCGCTGCGCGAGCGTGTCGACTGGCTCACCGGGGTCGATCTCTCGCCGGGAATGATCGCGGAGGCCGAGCGCAAGGGCGCATATCAGCGCCTGACCGTTGGCGACATCGTCACGACGCTCGCCGGCGAACGCGATCTCGACCTCGCGCTTGCCGGCGATGTGCTGTGCTACGTGCGCGACCTCGCGCCGGTGTTTGCGGCGGTTGATCGCGCCTTGCGACCCGGCGGCGCGTTTGCGTTCAGCGTCGAGCGCGGTGATGGCGCGGCCGTTACGCTCGGCCCCGGCCACCGCTTCCAACACGGCGCGGCGCTGATCCATCAATTGGCCGGCGCAGGCGGCTTTTCAATCGCCGCCGAGCAGACCGCTCGCCTGCGCCAGGATGGCGGCAAGGAGGTCATTGGGCTGTTATTTATATTATCAAAAATAGACCAAAAATAGGGTCGTACCCTATTTTATAGCAGCCTATTTTCTAATCGAGCAGGTAGGTGAGCATTTTGAGGTAGGCCGTCTCGGGGAGGGCGGGGTGGACGGGATGGTCGGCGCCGGCGAAGCCGGTGCGCAACAACCGCGCAGTCCGGCCGGCATCACGCAGGCCATGGGCGATCGCGCCGGCGAATTCGACGAGAGGCGCATGATGGCTGCAGGAGGCGATCATGAGAAGGCCGCCGCGCGCGACCCTGCGGGCGGCCAGGCGTGCGAGCTTGCGATAGCCCTGAAGCCCCGCCTTGATGTCCTTGCGTGATTTGGCGAAGGCCGGCGGGTCGGCGATGACGAGATCGAAGGTCTCGGTCGATGGCGCCTCGAGATATTCGAACACTTCGGCACGCTCGACGCTCATGCGGGCTGCGACCTTGTTGGCCGAGGCCGCCTTTGTAGCCAGCGCAAGCGATGGCGCCGAACCATCGACCGCGATCACCCGCTCCGCGCCCGCGGCCGCGCAATTGATCGCGAACCCGCCGGTGTGGGTGTAGAGATCGAGCACGCGCGCGTTCGGAACGCGCCTCACCACGGCCGCGGCGGCGGCGCGATTGTCGCGCTGGTCGAAGAACCAACCCGTCTTTTGGCCTTCGAGTGGATCGGCAAAAAAGGTGAGCCCGTTCTCGTCGACTTGAATAGGCCCGGCTAGCGCGCCCTTGAGGCACGCCGAGCGCTCCTCCAGCCCTTCAAGCCGCCGCGCCCCCGACTCCCCCCGCACCACGACAACCCGCGCCAGCGAAAGCGCTTCAACAACATCAGGCACGGCGCGATCCATGCCTGCCGTGTTGGGCTGAACGACGACCACATCGCCGAACCGATCGACAATCAGCCCCGGCAAGCCATCAGCCTCGGCGTGAATCCAGCGATAGAATGCGCCGCCCACCAATCGGTCGCGTATCGCCGCCGCGCGCTCGAGCCGCGTACGAAACCAGGCGGCATCGATCTCGGCGCGGGCTGACGTGTCGAGCACGCGTGCGGCGATCAATGTATGCGGATTGAAATGAGCGACCGCGCGTTCGTCGCCGCCGGCGGTCGCGATCCGCACCAGTGTTCCGGGCGGTATCGCTTTGACCGCGGCCGTCATCGCCACTTCGTTGGAGTAGACCCAAGGATGCCCGGCGCGCAAACGGCGATCGGCGCCCCGATGAAGGGCAATGACAGGCCACGCGGTCATCGGCTTGAACTTTCTCCTGAGTCTCACGCTTTCATGGTGGATTTCCCCACCCGCCGCCATAGTATTTTGCCGAACGGAGGTCGGAGATGTCGAAACTGTCGCCTGCCGAGCGCGCCAAGAAATTGAGCGAGGGGCTCGACTACGTCAAAGACCTGCCCGGTTTCGAGCGCGGGCATCCGCACTATTTCAAGGATCCAATGATTGATCACCTGATCGAGATCGTGCTGCAGCTCGGCGCCGAACTCTGGGTGGTGAAAGACCGTCAAATGGTAACCGAGCACTTGCTCGCCACCCACGGCAAGGTGACCCCCGACATGATCGAGCAGTTCAAGCCAAGCCCCGAAATGAGGGAACACTTGAGTCGCGAGCGCAAGGAACTCACCAAGCGGCTTTACCAGTGCCTGTCCGACGAAATGGGACCGCCCGGGGAAGCGGCGTTTGTCTCGCAAGTGATGCAGGGATCGGGCAACAAATCATGACCAGCCAAGCCGCGCGCTCGGAAGCGACCCGGCGCAAGTTGATTGCCGTCGCTCGCGACGAATTTGCCGCCAAGGGCTATGCCGACGCCGCCACCGAGTCGATTGTCAAGACGGCCAAGGTCACGCGCGGCGCGCTTTATCATCACTACGAGGACAAACGCGAACTGTTCTGCGCCGTTGTCGAAGAACTCGGCCGCGAAATTTCAGCCTTGATGACCGCGCGGGCCGCCGAAAAAAAGACGCCGTGGGAAGCGCTGCTCGCCGGCTGCCTTGCCTTCATCGAAATGTCGGCCAAGCCCGACGTGCAACGCATTTACTTGCAAGACGCGCCTGCGGTCGTCGGCTGGGCCGAGTGGCGCAAGATCGAACAGGCCGGCGCCATTGGTTTTCTTGAACGCACTTTGACCCAGGGCCTTGCCGGCGCGGCCCGCGCCAAGGAAGGCACGCCCACCGTTTTGTCGCACATGATTGCCGGCGCGCTTCGCGGCGCGGCGCGCGCGATTCCCAACGCCGACGACCCGAAGAAGATGAAAATCGAGATCGATCGCGCGACTCTGGTGCTGCTGATGGGCCTGCGCGAACAGTACGCCCCGGCCGACTGATCGACTCTACGGCTCTGTCACTTCGATTTGGTCATAGGCGACCAGACCATGAGCTTCTGAAAAGCCGCGGGTGCTCTTGTGCTGGCCGGCAAATAGGACTTGCTCATAGAGAAAGATCGCCGGGGCGAGCTCGTGGTATGCGCGCGACAACTGCCGCCGGAGCATCAAGGCTTTATCCTCGTCGCTCTCCGCCTGTGCCGCCGCGATCAGCGGGGACAGACTTGGTTCGCAGAACCAGGGGAACTTGGATCGGCAGGAATGGATCAGAATCGGCCGGATCACGTCGGCCGTCGGCGCCGAGATCCACGGCACCGTGATCGCGTCGCCATATTTCCCGGTGTTGTTCATATTGGCGAGAAATTGCGGCCCCGGGAGACCGCGGATGTCCATGGTGACGCCGACTTTCGCCAGATCGGCCGCGACCTGTTGGTATGCCGCCAGCGCCGCCCCGCCAAAACCCGAAGTTTCGAGCACGAATTTGAAACCATTGCTGTATCCC
>VGEM01000112.1 GCA_016869315.1 Alphaproteobacteria bacterium
ACGATCCCAGCACGCGCGCCAGAAAGTCGGCGCGATGCAGACGGTCGTCGGTCCGCGCCAGTGTGCGCCGGTCGCGCGCCGCGATCAGATAGGGCACCAGCGAGCGGCGCAGATCGACGACGAGATCCCAAACGGTCGTTCGCACGTCGCGCCAGAGATCGAACCAGTGGCCTGCAAAACGGCGCTTCGCCAGCACAATCACGCGTTCGACGCCGGGAAAGCCTTCGAACAGGCTCGAGGCCAATGGCCCGCAGGCAACGGTGATGCGCGCGTCGGGATGTCGGCGATGAAGTTCGGCGAGGATGCCGGTTGAAAGCACCGCGTCCCCGATCCGGGTGGCGGTGATGAACAGAATTCTCACGCGGAGGGCGCGTCGCCCAAACTGGCGACAAAGGTTTCAAGATCGGCGGCGGCGGCTTCCCAGGTGCGCCGGCGCGCTTCCGAACCCGCCATCTGCGAGAGATTGCGATAGACGCCGTCGTTGGTGAGGATCTGTACCGCGCAGTTGCCGAAGCCCATGGCATCCGGAACCAGGAAGCCCGACTGGCCGTTGACGACGACGTCCTCCGTGCCGCCCGCCACGCGCGCAACGGCGGGCAAACCGGCAGCCTGGGAATCGCGCAACGTCCAGCACACCAGATCCTGCGAAAAGCTGGGATACAAATGCACGCGCGAATTCCGGTAGACGTCGGCCATGCCCTTGTCGCCGCGCGGCTCCATCACCACCACGTTGGCGCCGACCGAGCTCTTGACCAGTTCGAGGATTGGCGCGAGTTCGGGCGCGACGCCCTCGCCCTTCATGCCCTTGTGCAGCGATGCGGAATAAATCGCGAGCCGCGCAGCCGGCACCTGCGGGTGAATGATTTTCGTCCAGATGTCGAGCGTCCAGGCGAGGCCCTGCTGCGGATGCGTGGTGACCACCGCATGCGGCGGCGGTACGTGATCGGGCGAGCGGGCCGGAATCGGCATGTCGTGGCCAACTTCCGGATAAGGATTGACCTCGGTTTCCACCTCCCAAAACGGCGCACGGACGCCGGGGGCGACGACTGCGGATTTCACAGTGCCCTTGAAGGCGCTTTTCTGCGCGGCGCTGGAAAAAACGATCGACGGCTTCAGCGAATCGAAAAACTGCTTGGCTCCGTCGCCGTTCAAGGGATCGACGGGCCCGACCCACCACAGTACGCGATGCTTGGTTTGACGGATTGAGCCGAGCAGCGACGGCTTGCGATAGGCAATGACGACATCGGCATCCGCCAGTGACTGAAAATCGTCGAGCGGGCGCCACTTGGCGCCCTCGCACCAGGTCGGATACTGAATCTTGTTGAACACCGTCACCGAATGGCCGCGCTTGACCAGCGCGCCGGCCAGGGCGGCAAAGGCACGCTCGGCGCCGCCGATGGCGCGCCGGCCCGAGGTGTAGCCGTCGAAATTGATCGAATCGTCGAGCAAAACGTAGTGCATGGGAGCGAGTTATACCGGCGCGCGCGGGCGCGTCAAATCTGCCTTGAGGCCGTGACGAATCGCGTTAAATAGGCCTTAATCTGCGCCCTCCATGGTGCTTCTTATGACCCAACCGCAATTCACCCTCCTCCCCGACCGCGCCCTGATCGCCGTACGTGGCGACGATCGCGGCAGCTTCCTCCAGGGCCTGGTCAGCAATGACGTACGCCGGGTCGAGGCGGGCGATGCCGCGTGGGCCGCATTTCTGACGCCGCAAGGAAAATTCCTGCACGAATTTTTCATGTTCTCGCTGGGGAACGGAATCTGGCTCGAATGCGAGCGGGCGCGGCGCGACGATCTGATGTCGCGGCTCGCGCGCTTCAAGTTGCGCGCCAAGGTGACGATCGATGCGAACGACGATCTTGCCGTGGGGGCCGCCTGGGGCCGCCATGTCGCCGCAGCGTTTGGCCTGGGCGAAACGCCGGGCCAGATCAAACCGCTTGGCGCGGGCGTGGTCTACACCGATCCGCGCCTGACGAATGCAGGTGTACGGGTCGCGCTGTTGACAGACAACGCGGCGCAAGTTCTGACCGAACTCGGACTCGCCGCCGCGGGTTTCGATGCCTATGACCACTATCGCATCGGCCTCGGTCTACCCGACGGCAGTCGCGATCTTGAGATCGAGAAAGCGTTGTTGCTCGAGAACGGCTTCGAGGAACTCCGCGGCGTCGACTTCAAGAAAGGCTGCTACGTCGGCCAGGAGTTGACCGCCCGCACTCACTTCCGCGCACTGATCAAGAAGCGCCTGCTACCGGTCGTGATCGATGGCCCGACCCCCGCGCCGGGCACCGTCGTCATGGCTGGCGACGCCGAGGCCGGCGAAATGCGCAGCGCATGCGGCAGCGAAGGCCTGGCGCTGATCAAACTCGAACCCTGGCGCGCGGGCACGGCGCTCTCCTGCGGCGGCGCAACTCTGACACCGAGCACGCCGACGTGGGCGGTGTTGCCGAAGGGCGAGTAGCGGGATCCAAGCCGCGCGCGTCACGCGTTGCACTCTGATATTGCCGGCCATTTTCATGGCGTGTGCCAAATCATAGGCAGCCTGCATTCGCATCCTTGTCTCGGCCCCGCCGCCGAACGCCTCGTCGAGCCGGATCGCCATTTCCGGCGAAACCCCGGCATGGCACGCTCCTCGTGTTTTGCCACGAACATGCGAGTCCAAATCACAACGTCATCCTCGGGCTTGACCCGAGGATCCAGGGCAAATCGCACAGGAGTTTTTGGCTCTGGATTGCCGGGTCAAGCCCGGTAATGACATGATTGGTATGGGATGCGGGTCCGAGATTACCGCTCAGCAGGGTCTTACCGCATCTCAGGAACAGTAACGCGAAGAACCTGGATCAGCAGTCGACGTGCCAGTTTTGACAATGTGGCCTCATAAGGCTACATTGAGCCCATGAAAACCGTCGGCCTGCGGCAGCTCAAGAACAACCTCAGCGCCTATGTCCGGGCGGCCAAGGCGGGCACGACGATTCGCGTCACCGATCGTGGGCAAGTCGTGGTGCGCCTCGTGCCCGAACCGGCCGCATCACAAAGCGCCGATCCGATCGAGCGTGGCTTGGACGAGCTGGAACAGCGCGGCCTGCTGCGACGCCGCGCCACCGTGAAATCCGGCAAGGGCCTGTACCCGAAGATGCCGCGTCTTCTGCCACCCGGCTTGCTTGCAAAGATGCTGGACGAAGATCGCGGCGATCGATAGCAACGCGGCAAGAATCCATGACGCCTACGCTCTTCGCGGATTCAAGCGCCATACTGGCCTGGTTGTTGGGCGACCCAGGCGGGCCGGAAGCAGGTCAAGCACTGCAAGTGGCCAAGGCAGTCGTTATTTCCGAACTGACCTTGGTCGAGTGTGATCGTGTCCTGATCAGGCTGGCCGCAATAAAGGCCCTGAGTGAGCGGGCTTCGCAGAAATTGCGCGCCCGCACCGAAGCGATTGCCGCCCATTGGACGGTTATCCAGCTCCGCCCAGAAATATTCGCGCGCGCCCGGCAACCGTTCCCGATCGAGCCGGTCCGGACATTGGACGCCATACAGGTCTCAACAGCGCTGTTTTCTCGGGCCACGCTCGCAGATCTCACTATTCTGACGTTGGACAGCCGCATGCGGGCCGTAGGCCAGTCCCTGGGCTTCAGCCTCCTCCCCGCCCAGCCCTGACCCGTGCTAATCTGGCTCCTTGTTCGGGCCAAACCGGGGGGCACCATGCCGTTGCATCATCGACTTCTGGCGGGCATCGCCACGTTGACCCTTGCCGCCCTGCCCGCGGGCGCGGCCGGCGACGGCGAAACGCTGGGCTTCCTGGTCATCAACTTCGCGCCGGCCGTTTATCGCGGCGACTTCGCCAGCGACTGTCCCGAAGGCCTGTCGGCCACGACCGACGAAGGTTTCCTTCTCACCCAGACGCCGGCCGAGCGCGCCCGGCTGCTCAAGCCGGAGAACGCCAAGGAGTTGGAGCAGCGTTGGAAGATCGAATTCACTTCGGGGCCAAACGGCGAGGAAATCTGCCGAAACCCGCGTAGTTTCATCGACGATCCGCGCCACCCCATCCACAAGCCGGTGCAAAGCAAGATCGCGCTCGGTATGAACCTCGACGACAACGTAGATGGCAGCGCCACGCCGCTCACCTGCAAACATCAGACCTTCACCGGCACCGACGGCGAAGCGGGCGTCGACAATCAGCTTTACCGGGCCATGGGCTGCGCCAAGGCCTGGCGCGGGACCGACGCCACCGGCAGCGAGATGCAGATCAAATACAACGCCTATATGAAGGACGGTCTGCACAATTATCTGATCGAACTCAAAGGCGTGAACGACCGCCGCAACGACCCCGAAGTCGAGGTGGGCTTCTATTCGACCGAGGAGAACCAACTGCTCAGCGCCAACGGTGGGCACCTCGCGCACCAGACCTTCACCGTCACCAAGAACCCGCGCTGGCACAACGTCTTGAAGGGCAAGATCGTCGATGGCGTGCTGACCACCGAAACCCTCGACCATTTCACCGTCGATTGGTTTTCAGCCTTGAACGGCCCCTTTGGCGCCGCCAACGAGTACGCCTTCCGTCGCGCCAAGCTGCGCCTCGAACTGTTGCCGGACGGCACGCTCAAGGGCCTGCTCGGCGGATACCTGCCGGTCGAGACCACCTCGGCCCAGGCCCGCAACGGCGGCCGTGGCGTCGCCACCAACGGGAATCGCGACTGCGCATCCGAGTACAAGTCGATGCTGATTCACGCCGATGGGTTTCCCGACCCGGTCACTGGCCAGTGCACCATGATCTCGATGGCCAACGACGTGGTCGCGATCCCCGCCTTCGTGCTCCACCCCGAGCCGCCGCCGGCGAAAACCGCGGCGGCGGAGTGAGCGTGCGGTTGCGATGATGGTTGCACGCACCGTCATCTGTGGCCTCGCCGCGATCCTGCTCGCCGCCTGCGAGCCGGCCGAGACCGAAACCTCGGGCGCGCCGGCGGGCATGCGGCGGCTGACGGAAGAGCAGTACCGCAACGCCATCGCCGATATTTTCGGCGCCGACATCGAGGTCGCGGGCCGCTTCGATCCCATCGTGCGTCCCGCTCACGGCCTGCTGGCGGCGGGTACCAGCGAGATATCGGTCTCGCCCGCCGGTTTCGAGCAGGCTTACACCATGGCGAACAGCATCGCCGGGCAAGTGCTCGACGCCGGCCACCGTGACGCTTTCCTGACTTGCACACCGGCCGACGCGACCAAACCGGACGACGTCTGCGCCCGCACGTTCTTTGCCTCGGTCGGGCGGCTCCTATTTCGCCGCCCCCTCACCGATGAAGAACTGATGTCGCGCGTGGCTGCTGCGCGGCGTGCGACCGAGATCTCGGGCAACTTCATTCAGGGCGTCACGCTTGGCCTCGGCAGCCTGTTGGCCTCGCCAAGCTTTCTGTTCGATGTCGACGAGACCGAACCGGACCCCGATCGTGCTGGTCAGCGGCGTTTGACCGCCTATGCCAAGGCGTCGCGACTCAGTTTCTTTTTGTGGAACACGACACCGGATGCTGAACTGCTGGACGCCGCGGCTTCCAGTGCAATTCACAGCGCAAAAGAATTGGCGCGGCAGGTCGATCGGTTGATGGCCGCGCCCCGCCTCGAAGGCGCGGTGCGCACCTTCTTCGCCGACATGCTGGGCCTCGAGGCCATCACCAATCTGGTCAAGGATGCGACGCTGTATCCGGCGTTCGTGCGCGCCGTCAAAGCGGACATGCCCGAGCAGACCCTGCGGACCATCGTCCATCATCTGCTCACCAAGAACGGCGACTACCGCGACCTGTTCACCACACGCGAGACCTTCATCACTCGCGCGCTCGGGCTGATTTATCAGGTGCCAGTGCCGCAGCAGACCGGCTGGATGCCTTACACATTCTCGGACGACAGCGGCCGCGCCGGCCTCTTGACGCTGATGAACTTCCTCGCCGCCAACTCGCACGACGGCCGCACCTCGCCGACGCTCCGCGGCAAGGCGCTGCGCGAGATGCTGCTATGCCAGGCCGTGCCGATTCCGCCGGGCGATGTCGACTTCAAACTGGTGCAGGACACCAACAACCCCAACTTCAAGACCACGCGCGATCGGCTGACGGCGCACCGCACGGCGGCGACCTGCGCCGGCTGTCACAAGATCACCGACCCGATCGGCCTTGGCCTTGAGGTCTTCGATACCGTGGGCGTCGCGCGCACCGCCGAGAACGGCGCGATGATCGACACCAGCGGCGATCTCGATGGCGTGCCGTTCGCGACGCCGTCCGAACTGGGCCGCGCCGTGCGGGACAATCCCGCCACAGCCTCGTGCCTGGTTCATCGCATCTACGAGTATGCCATCCGCTGGCCGATCGCCGATGGCGAGCGGGATTGGATCAAGTCGCTGGAACAGGACTTCGGCAAAGACGGATACCGCCTGAAGGCGCTGATGCGCCGCATTGCCGTGAGCAAGGCGTTCTATAGAATTGCCCCGGCACCCGGGAATGGCGCATGACGCGACTCGCTGATCGACGCTGGGTTTTGAAGGGCCTGCTGGGCGGCGGCGCCGTCACGGTTGGCTTGCCCCTCTTGGATTGCCGCCTCAACGGCAACGGCACGGCGCTGGCCGCCGGCGCCCCGCTGCCGACGCGCTTCGGCACCTGGTTCTGGGGCTTGGGTGTCACGCCTGGCCGCTGGAAGCCGACCACGCTCGGCGCCGACTACGACATCCTCCCCGAGCTTGAGTCGGTCGCCAAATACAAATCCAAGGTTTCGATACTGTCGGGCTTCGATGTGCTGCTCGACGGCAAACCGAATTTTCCGCACCAGACCGGCGGACCCGCGTTTCGCTGCGGCGTGGCGCCGGCGCGGCTCGCGTTTCCGGGCGTGTCGTTCGACACCATCATCGCTGACGCAATCGGCGCCACCACGCGCTTTCGCTCGATCGAGCTTTCGGGCATCGCCGGCGACGACAATACCTTGAGTGGGAGAGGCCCCGGGCAGATGAACCCGGCCGAGTCGTCAGCCTTGGCGCTCTACACCCGGGTATTCGGGGCCGACTTCGCCGATCCCAACGCCGCCGATTTCAAACCCGACCCCGCCATCATGGCGAAGCAGAGCGTCCTGTCCGCCGTGACCGACGAGCGCCGCGCGCTCGAACAGCAACTCGGCGCCGCCGACCGTGTCAGGCTCGATCAGTACTTTACCGCCGTGCGCCAGGTGGAAAATCAGCTGACGCTGCAGCTGCAAAAGCCCGAACCGTTGCTCGCCTGTAAAGTTCCAAAGGCGCCGCCCGAGTTTCCGGTGGCGCACGATGTGGAAGAGACCATCCACAATCACGAAATCCTGGCGCAGGTGCTGGCGATGACCCTCACCTGCAACCAGACCAAGGTGTTCAACGTCTGCATCAACGACAGCGCGTCGTCACTGACCCGCGCCGGCTCGACCACCTCGCACCATCAGCTGACCCACGACGAGCAGATCGACGAAAAACTGGGCTACCAGCCCGAAGCGACCAAGTTCATCGCCGACCTGATGAAGGCGTGGGGAACGTTTGTCGGCATTTTGGATTCGATTCCCGAGGGCGGCGGCACGTTGCTCGATAACACCCTCGTCGTCGCCCACTCCGACAGCGACTTTGCCAAGGTGCACTCGATCACCAATCTGCCGGTGATGTTCGCGGGCGCGGCCGGCGGCCGGATCAAGCCCGGGGTTCACATCGACGGCAAGGGCGAGGCCGTGTCGAGGCTGGCGCTCACCGCCATGCAGGTGATGAAGGTTAATATCGACCGCTTCGGCACCGGCTCGATGGACACCAACAAGCCGGTGACCGAGCTGTTCGCGTGATCGGCTTCGCGGTCCTCATCGGCACGGCGCTCGCTGCCGACATCGCGCTGCCGCCCGAAATCACCATCCACCCAACGCCGCCCGGCCCCGCGTTCGCCGATGTCAACGGGCTGACGTTGTATGTGTTCGACCGCGATGAAGAACCGAACGTCTCGATGTGCACCGGCGACTGCGCCACGGCCTGGCCGCCCGTACGCGCATCGACTGACGCCAAACCGTTCGGCGACTGGACACTCGTGCCGCGGACCGACGGCGCACCGCAGTGGACCTATCGCGGCAAGCCGCTCTATCGCTATGCCCTCGAACAGAAGCCCGGAATGGCTTTCGGTGACGGCGGCGGCGAATGGAATCTGGCGCTCGCGTCATGGCAATTCTTGCAACGCAACACCGGCCGCGCCGCGGCGGGCGCGAAGGAAGAGGCGCTCTCATTCCCTCCGGCGCCCGGCGGCATCACCGCGCAGAAGTCGGCGCAAGGCGCCGTGTACGCGGACCATCTCGGCATGACCTTATATGTGTCGGACGCCGATTGCGGATCGACCTGCGGTACCGAATGGCTGCCTCTCGCCGCACCGATGGCCGCGCATGCCGTCGGGGACTGGACCATCAAGTCGCGGCAGTGGGCGTATCTGGGCAAGCCGGTCTATCGCTGCGCCAAGGATCAGGCCAAGGGTGAAACAACCTGCGACCTCGGCGCATTGGGGCCGTGGCGGGCGATCAAGGTCGATTGATGCCAAGTTGCGTCTAATTATGTGAACACGATACCCAATTAGTCCGTCGTCGACAGGACCCTCGCGTACAGATCCTGATCAATATTGCCACCCGTCAGCACGGCGCCCAGAGTCTGACCCCTGAGCCCTTCGCGCATCAGCCCGGCCAGGGCGATGGCTCCCGCGCCCTCAGCCAGGTTGTGCGTGTCGGTGTAGAGGCAGCGCATGGCCTGTCGGATTTCCGCTTCGCTCACTTGAACGATCCGCTCCACGCCGCCGAGGATGTGCGCAAGGACGTCGGCCAGGGGCACGCGGCAGGCGACACCATCGGCCAGCGTGTCCGCGTGATTGGTGGCAACGACTTTCCGGGCCTGGAACGACAGCGCATACGCCGGCGCGCCCTCAGCGACGACGCCGACAATCTTGGTCTTGCGATTCAAGGCATTGCGACCAGCGATCATGGCGCAGACGCCCGAGCCCATGCCTATCGGCACATAGACAGTCTCGAGATGCGGGACATGCCTGAGAAATTCACATGCCAGCGTGCCAACACCGGCAGCCAATTTCATGTCGAACGAGGGCACCAAGTGGAGCGCGCGCTCGGCGGCCAGGTCTCGGGCATACTCGAAAGCCGCCTGGAAATCGTGGCCATGCTCGATCAACGCGGCGCCGAGGGCGACCATGGCCGCGTTCTTTTCGCGCGAGTTTCCATGGGGAACAAAAATGGTCGATGTGAGCCCGATCCGCTGCGCCGCGAAGGTAATGCTCTGGCCATGATTGCCGCGCGTGGCCGCGATCACACCCCGCACGTTCGGCGACGTTTGCCGGAGGTGGTCCATGTAGACCAGTCCGCCGCGCACCTTGAAAGCGCCGACGGGGGTGTGGTTTTCGTGCTTGATCCAGACCTCGGCGCCGCAGCGCCGGCTGAGCAACGGCCACTGAATCTGAGGCGTCGGCGGAATAACTCTTCCGATCAGGGCGGCCGCTGCGTTGAGATCATCGAGGGTCGGGAGCGTCACGTTGGAAGGATCCAAAACTACTGCGGCGGCCACTTCGGAAACGGTTTGGAGTGAACCTCCGAAACGCGCGTGTAATCGATGTAACCCAGGCGGGCCATCGGCGTGATCTTGGTGTAGTCGACAATTCCGTCTTTCAGTGCCTCATCGGCGATGTGCACGCCGACCACCTTGCCGATGACGATATGATTCGCCTTGGCCGGGTCGGTGTGCGGCAGCATGACGATCTCGGCCACCTTGCATTCGAGATGCACGGGTGATTCCTTCACCATCGGCGCCTTGACCAGCCACGCCGGGATCGGCGTCAGGCCGGTGAGTTTGAACTCGTCGACATCGGGCGGTGCCGGAATTGATGACTGCCAGACTTTGTCCTTCAGCTCCCAGGTCGCGAGATTGGCGACGAACTCGCCGGTTTCCTGGGCATTGACGAGGGAATCCTTGGGCTTGCCGCTCGACTGCCCTGTCGGCGCGAACATCACATGCGGCGGCTCGTAGGCGACAATGTTGAACAGCGCAAACGGCGCGAGGTTGAACACGCCGTTCTTGCCGACGGTCGAAATCCAACCGACCGGGCGCGGAATCACCAACGCGCTGATCGGATCATGCGGCAATCCATGGCCGCGGGCGGGTTCGTAGAACATGGTGGGTCACGCGGTTCCGTCGTCCGATTTACACACTGAGAGTGTTGCAACATCGGCTCTGGGACAAGTCTCTGATGAGTGGGCGCGACTATCCCCCAACACAGCGGTCATTCCGGGCTTGACCCGGCATCCATTTTTCAACGCTCTCGCCGCGTGTTGATCCATGGACCCCGGGTCAA
>VGEM01000113.1 GCA_016869315.1 Alphaproteobacteria bacterium
CTCGCGCTATCCTCCCGGAAGGGGGCGCTCCATGGATGTGTATGACTACATCATCGTCGGCGGCGGAA
This sequence comes from Alphaproteobacteria bacterium, assembly GCA_016869315.1. Lineage (GTDB taxonomy): Bacteria > Pseudomonadota > Alphaproteobacteria > Rhodospirillales > Rhodospirillaceae > VGEM01. The sequence continues at coordinate 69 of VGEM01000113.1, forward strand.
CGGCGGGCTGCGTGCTGGCGAACAGGCTGAGCGCCCAGCCTGGGGCCCGGGTTTTGATGCTGGAAGACGGCCCAAGCGACTGGAACCCCATCATTCACATTCCAGCGGCCGTCGGACGGGCGATCATGAGCCCGGCAATTTCCTGGCGCTATGAGGTCGAGCCCGACGCGTCGCGCGGCGGCCGCGCCGATATTTTTCCCTGCGGCCGAACGCTCGGTGGCGGCAGCTCCATCAACGGGCTCTTCTTCTCGCGTGGGCAGCGCGAGGACTTCGACGATTGGGCCAAGGGGGGCGCCGACGGCTGGTCGTTTAACGAATTGCTGCCCTATTTCAAGCGGATCGAAACATCAGAAATCGGCGACGAGGTTTGGCGCGGCCGAAACGGGCTGCTGCATGTGTCGAAGCTGCGTTCGATCCATCCGCTGTCACGTGTCTTCATCGCGGCGGCCGAGCAGTGCGGTATTCCGGCGACCGACGATTACAATGGTCCTCAGCAAGCCGGCGTTTCGCTGGCCCAGGTGACTCAGAAACGCGGCTGGCGGCATTCGGCGGCACAGGCCTATTTGGCCCCCGCGAAACAGCGCTCGAATCTGACGGTCCTCACCGGTGCCCATGTTACGCGGCTGGTTTTCGACGGGCGGCGCTGCACCGGCGCGGAATTTCGCCATTGCGGCGCGCTCACAACAGCCGCGGCCCGTCGCGAGGTGATCGTCGCCGCCGGCGCCATCGGCTCGCCCAAGGTGTTGATGCTGTCGGGCCTCGGCCCGGCTCAAGAATTGCAGCACCACGGCATCGCGCCGGTCATCGATCTGCCCGGGGTCGGCGCCAATCTGCAGGAGCATCCCGACATCACCTTGAGCGCCGACGTCAACCTCAAGACCTACAACATCGCTGCGCGCGAACCCTGGACGATCGCCGCTTACCTCGCGCGCTGGCTCGCGTTCGGCGACGGGCCCGCCACCAGCCCTTTCTGCCAGGCGGTCGCGTTCTTTCATTCGAGCGGCAACGTGGATGCCCGGCCCGATCTCGAAATCCTGTTTGCGCCGTTCTCGTTCGAACGCGATGCCGATGGCGTGCGGCCTCATCCGCAGCCGGCGGTCAACGTCATCGTCAGTCTTTGCCGGCCGTCGAGCAGGGGTACCGTCACGTTGCGCTCGGCCGATCCCGCTGACCTGCCGCGCCTCAAGATCGAATTGATCGACGATCGTGACTTGCCGACTATTCTCGCCGGATGCCGCATGGCCCGGCGCATTTTGCAGGCGCCGGCATTCAAGCCCTATGGCATCGCCGAGCGATTGCCGGGCCCACAGGCGCAAACGGACGAAGAGTTAACCGCCCATGTGCGCCAATTGTCCTTCGGCGGCAATCACCTGGTCGGGACCTGCAAAATGGGACGCGATGAGATGGCGGTGGTGACGCCCGATCTCAAGGTCAAGGGAATCGAGAATCTACGTGTGATCGATACGTCGATCATGCCGCGGGTGATCAGCGCGCATACGAATTCGGTCGCGTTCGTCATCGGCGAGCGCGGCGCCGACTTGTTGCTCGGGGCGGCATGACGCTGTGGATTGCCGCTGGCGCACATTGAAGCAGTGCGCGCGATCGACGATCTGACGCTGGCCACCATTACCATCGAACTGAATCCGCGGCGAGTCCCGTTGGCATCGGCGGTTACGGTGTGCGAGTGAGAGCTACCGGGCGCCGAGGTTGACGCGGCTCATCCGGTCGCCGAAGGCGGTACCGAAGGTGAGGATCCCCTCTTTCAACGCCGCAACCGAAGCGCCGGGAATGTTGCCTCTCCGCTGAACGTAAAGTGTCGTCGGAGTCAGCGACGTTGGATCAAGCGCGACGACCGCGAATGGAAATGCGCAGCTCTGGCCATTCAACGCGCGGCACGGCCGGGTGCCGTAGATCGGCACGGCGGTGTGGCCGACGCCGATCATACGGCCGTCGTCGGACCAGGACAGATTGTCGATCTGCGCCGGCCCGCGCGGGCTTTCGCGGCGATTGCCGCCGTCCCGGTCGACGCCGATCACGCGTTGGGTGAACATCGAGCTGATGTAAATGCGAGACGTCTTGGGATCGACTTGAATGCCGTTGGCAAACGCCGCGTCGGTTCCCGGCACCTCTGTCCACGTGCCATCGGTGGACCAAGCCATGGCGACCCCGGTCTTCTGTCCGAAGACAAAGCCAAGGTCGGTGAGCTCCGTACGCGGCGGGTCGTACATGTGGCTGACCACCAAACCCCCATCTGCGAAACCGGCGACATCGTTGGCCTGGATCTCCGGCGGGATGTCGATGCAGCCGTCCCACGCGACTGCGATATCGTTCGCAGGGTCTTCGACGCGGAATCGCTCGATGCGTGTGCCGGCAATCACGAGCAGCCGAAGTTCGCCAGTGCCGTCCTTGCTGAGATGGAATCCGCGCGGCTTGAGGGCGGCGGGTGGGGGGCCACACTGCGGCGCACCGGGACTGGCCGCATCGGCAATGTCGGTTCCGGCGAGGACACGGCGTTCCTTTGTGACGGGATCGATCGCCAGGATGTGGCCGGGCGTGGACGCGCCACCCAACTCGCTCACCAGAAACCAGCGCGAATCTGGAACCAGCTCGATGTCCTCGGTTCGCTGGATGTCGCAGATGACGGTGTCACTTGCCGTGCACGAGGCGAGGGGGCCGACATCGCAGGCAGCGAGGAGGGCGGCTGCCAATGATTGCGCGATCCACGCGCCCCGCTTGAGAGGTCTGCCCACGAAATACCTGCTCATGAAACACCCGCCTTTGAGGCAGCCTATCAAGATGCTGGGATTTGGGCAGTGGACAAATCACGAAGGTATCGGCCCATCACCGAGCGACGGCGGCGACCTCGGCCTTGAATTCTTCGAGCGACTTCTTGCCCTGGATGCGCTTTGCCACCTTGCCGTCGCGGTCGATGACATAAGTGGTCGGCACAACCTCGTTCCAGGCGGAGTCGATCACGCTGACCAGATAATCAACCTCGGTCTTGTCGCGTGCGTAAGTCCGGAAGCTCGGGAAGCGCTTGTCGCGCATGGTCTCGATCGCCGCCGTGCTGCCGCGCGGTTCGTCGACGGAGATACCGATCAACGCGACGTTAAGATCGGCAAGGTCGGACTCGAGCCGGATCAAATCGGGGATCTCGGTCAAACACGGCGCGCACCAGGTCGCCCATAGATTGACGACGACGATCTTGCCGCGCTCGGCGGCGAGGATCCGTTCCAAATCCTTTGGCGCGATGGCCTCGGCCGGCGCGGCAAACGCAGTCGAGACGGTTGCGAGCAGCGCCGCCAGGGCGGGAATCAATGTCCGCACGTTCTACTTTCCAAGCGCGGCCACTTCGGTCGGCGCCGCAGGCAGAACCGTTATGAACACCTTGTCGGCCTGCTGCCAGGCGATTTGAAACTTGCCGTCGGCGCGGGTTGCGATGACCGGGTTCTGCGCGTTCTCTGGTCCTGTCGGCAATTCGGTGATGGCGCCGATGGGCTTTCCGGCGAGATCGAACATGCGGGTGAAGACGCGGCGCGCGCCGTCGGTCTTGCCGTGCCACGCGAGAAGCACGAAACGATCATTCATGGCGATCGCCGGTGCATCCGACACGCGCGCCTCGGGGTGGGCCGCGACCGCCCGGGCGTAAGTTTTGCCGCCATCCGTCGAGTACGAGAAGTACACGCCCGGATTGTCCTCGCCGCCGTTGTAAACGGCGGTGAAAATCTTGTCGCCTCGCGCGGCGATGACGGTCGGCTTCAGCGGGCAGGCGTCGATCTTCCAGGGCGCGCCGCCGGTCGCGACCGGCGTGCTCATTTTGCCGCCGCCCGCCGGAATGCGGCCGATCGTCGCCTGACGCGTGCCGTCGCCGGCGATGTGCCGCAAGCTGAGCAATACGCTCGAATCGGCTTCGGCAGCGGCGACCATCTGGCAGCAGGGACAGACGTCGCTGGCGAGCAATTGCTGATCGGCGGAGAACGTCTTGCCGCCGTCGCGCGATACAGCGGTATACAGCGCGCCTGCGCTTGCCTCCGCGCTCATGTGGCGCGTGTCGACCCACATCACGTGGACGCTGTCGTCGGGCGTCGCGGTAATGGCGGCAAAGGCGGCCGCGCTCATGAAACCGCCGTGGATCATGTGGCTCAGGTCGGAATCGGTCAGCGTCGACAAACGACGCGGCGCTTCGAAGCTCACAGCCCCGTCGGTCGAGCGGGTGTAGTGAGATGTCAACGCCGGCTTGCCCACCGACGGGTGGATTTCATTGGCCGAGTACGAAACGTGCCACGTGCCGGATGCGGAACCGACGATGCGCGGCCGGCTCACGGTCTGGCCCCAGACCACGCCCGCGTCATGATTGATCTTGGCCGGTGTCCCGAAGGTGGCGCCGCCGTCACGCGAAATCGCGACGTAGAGATCAGTGTAGGACAGATGATTGTCGTGCGCGCTGCCGCCCGCGGCGTGCTGCTTCTCTTCCTGCGAACGATCGATCCACAGCAGGGCGATTTCGCCCTTGGCGTTGACGGCAAGGTCGGGGCCGACGGCGACGTGACCAGCGGGGCTGATCTGCTCTGCGCCGGCCGTCGCCGAAATGGCAATGGCGGCAATGCCGAGGGTCAAAGGTCGGGCAAAACGCATGTCTAGCTCCGTGGCTGGAATTTGTGCCGACAGAGTACATGATGAGATCGCGCGTACAAATGGTCTTCGGATGGCGCTTGTCCGCTTTTCAGAAGCTGGCCGGACAAGGGCTCTGAAGGGGCGCGATAGAGCGGGTCACTTGATCGGCGCTCTATCGCATCGGCCACGCGTACATCAGCCCGCCATCGCGCCACAGGGCGTTGTGTCCGCGCGGAAGCTTGATTGGGCTTTGTTCACCCAGGTGTCGTGCAAAGACTTCGCCATAGTTGCCGACAGTCGCAATGGCATCCGCCGCCCAGGACTCGGGCAAGCCGAGCACCGCGCCATTGCCGGGGTCGAAGCCGAGCAGCCGTCGGGTTTCGGGGTCCTCGGACGGGGTTCGCGACACGGCACGGGCAGCCGTAACGCCGAGTTCCTCTGCGGCAACCAAGGCGTTGAACGTCCAACGCACGATCTCCATGAACTGGCGGTCGTCGGCATGGGTCAGCATGGAAAGCGGTTCCTTCGACAGCAGCTCGGTCAGGATCACAAGTTCTTTGGTCTTGGCACGCGCGGCGCGAATGGCGCCCAGCTCCGACAGGTCGGCCGCCATGGCATCGCAAGCCCCTGCGTCGAACCGTGCGGCGGCCGTGTCCAAAGTTGCTTCCGCGACACGCACGAAGGCAAGCTTGGCCGCAGCGAAATAGTCCGTTAGCCCGACATCGGCCTCCGACCCGGCGCGCACGCAGATCGTTCGTCCCATCAGAGCAGCGGGTATCGGGAACCGGCGCTGGTCGCGGACCAGCAATGCGGTGCCGTCATAAAATACGACCGGACTGAACGTGACGCCCGGCTCAAGCGCACGGCGGAGCGTCACGGTCAGGCGGCGAACGACGAGGTCGGGTTCACCGCTGGCGACAAACAGCTCGATGTGATCCGCGGCGACATACCGAACTTTGCCCGCGGCGCCGAGAATGGCCGCGGCGACAGCACGGCAGAGATCGGGCTCGAAGCCCTCGGCGGTGCCGTCGGGTCTCAGCCGGGTGAAGCCCTCCACGCGTGCGGCGATGCCGCAGGTGAGATGGCCCCGTGCTCGGATCTCATCGACACGCGCGGCGTGAGCGATGTCGGCGCTGGCGGCGACCATGACGGCGATCAGTCCGCCAATCAGAGCAACGCATCTTCGCAGCGTGCGCGGATTTCTCGCCATGCAGACAAAGTAGCGGGGCCTGATCCAGGCTGGCAATCGGCCACGGGCACGGGGCGAGGCAAGTGGCTCGCGTGTCTGCGATGACGTCGAATTGCCAAGCCATGACTTGGGGCCAAACTGGGCGCCGTGCTGCTCTGATCTCAGGTTTCCAGCCGTAAGCGGGGGCCGCCTCGCGACGGTTCGCCAGGGGCGAGCCTTCGGAACCGCCCGACGCGGACGTTGTCGGGCGTCAGCGAGCCATGGCATTCGCCGCAAACCACCTCGCCGCCGAGCCGATGCTGGCACGGTTTATGCGTCACGAGAACCGGTGACCCCTTGGCGCCCGCGTATCGGCGGTCGCCCCAAGACATTAGGCTGAGCGAATGCGGATACGTATCGCTGCTTTTCTTGGTCAGCCAATACTCGTAGCGCGGCGGCACCAAGTCATAGAGGCGTCGCTCCAGTATTCCGCCGATTTCCAGGCCCTGCTTGAGATCGGACACGATGCTGGTGGTAATGCCGAGATAATTCTGGATGTCGTCGAAGCCGTGAATGCCGATTTTGGGTTGCAATCACTAGCGCAGTCCAACGATCGCCGGTGATATCGACGACGTTGCCGGTGGATCGCCGCTTTTGTGGCTGGTTTTGGCGATTGCATCCATGCCACCAATACCCGAATATGCAAGCTTGCGACGTTTGATCGCAACCTTCGCGTGTCAGGTGGCGCGCGATCGGGTACTTTAAATACCAAGCGATCACCGGCGGAAACCCGTCGGATCGAATAGGCAATCAGGGGGTAGAACGTGTTCAAACACCATTCCACGTCGTATCGCGCGGCGCTTCTCATCTCGGCTTGCATCGGCTTTCCGACCGGGGCCCTGGCGCAGCCGGCTCAGAACGCGCAAGCCATGGTTCTCGAGGAAATTGTGGTGACGGCTCAATCGCGCCAGCAATCTCTCCAGGACGTGCCGATCGCGGTCTCGGCGGTCAGCGCCGAGAGCATCGAGCAGCGCTCGTTGCAGAAGGTCGAAGACCTTCAGGTCCTGGTGCCGAACTTCACGATGACCGAGACCGGCATCGGCACCAACATGTTCATCCGCGGTATCGGTTCAGGCATCAATCAAGGGTTCGAACAGTCGGTGGCGATGTTCATCGACGGCGTCCACTACGGCCGCGCCCAGCAATCCCGCGCGCCGTTCCTCGATCTCGAACGCGTCGAGGTATTGCGTGGCCCGCAATCCATTCTGTTCGGCAAGAACGCCGTCGCCGGCGCGCTCAGCCTGACCACCGCCAGACCGACACGCGATTTCGAAGGCTCGGTCGAAGGTTCGTATGAGTTCATTGATCCCGAATACACCGTGGGCGCGATGGTATCCGGACCGTTTTCCGATACCGTCCGCGGTCGCCTCGCGGTCCGTTATCGTGATTTCAACGGCAACGTCGAAAATCTTCGGCTCAATCGCAAGGAGCCGCAGCGCGAGGATTGGACGGTGCGTGGCACGATCGAGGCCGACGTGTCCGACACGGTTGTCGCGACGCTTAAGCTCGAGACGGGCTCGTTTGACGTCACGGGGCGCCACACCGAGTCCTTCCTCAATCAATCGGCGGCGCCTGCGGGTCCGTTTCGCGGACTGACGTGGAGCGCGCTGTTGCGCAACGTCTTCGGCGGCGAAACCAGCGTGCTCAACACGGTTCAGGACGACAAGCGCTCGTCCAACGGCGACTTCAGCAACAACGAGTCCGACACGGCTTTGCTGACGCTGGTGTGGGATATCGGCGGGTACGAACTCAAGTCGAGCACCGCATACACCAATTTCAAGTACGATGAGCTGTGCGACTGCGATTTCACCGGCTCGGTCCTGTTCGATGCCACGCTTGATGAAAAATATTCACAGACCAGCCAGGAACTGCGCCTGACATCGCCGACCGGCGAGATGTTCGACTTCATTCTCGGCGGGTTCTGGCAGACCAGCGATCACGATTACGGCGACAGCATTCGGGTGGCGCCAAACTCGGTCCTGGTCGCGGCGGTCAACGCCCAGCAAGCGGGCGCGGGCACGCTGATCGGCAATACCGAGGCAAGCCGCTTCGCCGACGTCGAAGGCGACGTCTATGCGCTGTTCGGCCAGGGATCGTTCAATTTTGACGATGCCTGGAGCCTGCAGGCTGGCGGGCGCTACACCCACGAGAAGAAGGAAGGCGCGCGGACGCTCTCGATCTTTGCCCTCGGCGGCGGCCCGCTGCCGGCGCCGCAGATCGGCGCGCCGTTGGTTTACGGAAATCTGTTCGGCATCACCTCGACCAATTTGGCGGCCCTCGGCCCGGCCGGCGCCGCGCTCTTGACGCGGCTCGGCACTCACCCGGTGTCGGGCAAGCGGACCGAAAACAAGTTCTCGCCGGACATCAAGCTCGTTTGGCGGTCGATGGACGACGTCATGCTGTACGCCAACTGGGCGCGAGGCTTCAAATCCGGCGGCTTCGATTTCCGTTCGAACAACCGGTTCTTCTTCACGACCCTCGATCGATCGTTCCAATTTGAAGACGAGCGCGCGACCAATCTCGAATTGGGCGGCAAATTCGGTCTTGCCGACGGTCGCGGCACATTGAATGTCTCCATCTATCAGGAGAAATTCAAGGATCTCCAAATCTCGATCTTCGACGGGCGACTCGGTTTCAACGTCGGCAATGCCGCGACCGCGGAGATTTCCGGTGTCGAGGCCGATCTGCGCTGGCTCGCGACCGATGCGCTCACCTTGAGCGCCTCGGCGGCCTATACCGATTTCGAGTTCAAGGATTTCCGGAACGGTCAGTGCTTCTTCGGCCAGACGCCAAACGTGATCCTCAATGGCGTCGGTCTGTGCGACTACACCGGTAAATCCAACCAGCTCACTGCCAAATTCCGTGGCAATGTCGGCGCCGAGTACGTCCATAATCTGTCGAGGTCGCTCGATCTCAGGGTCAATGCCGACGTCTACTACTCCAGCAAGTACGATGCCGCGCCGACCTTCGACCCGCTGTTGGTCCAAGACTCGTACGCGTTGCTCGATCTCGGCATCGCGGTGGTCGATGCCGACGGCCGGTGGGAAGTGGCGGTGGTCGGTCAGAATCTGACCGATAAGCAATATCTGCAATACGGCCAGGATATGCCGTTGGCCGGAAGCACCTTTGGGATGAAGTCACAGTACGCGTTCTACGACCAGGGCCGCACGGTTCGGATGCAGAGCCGAATCCGCTTCTGATCAGCTGACTGTCGAATTGGGAAAACGCGGGCATACGTGCCCGCGTTTTACTTTGCGGCGTCGATCGCGCCGATGCGGCGGACGCTGTTCCACAGTACGAGTACGGTGGCGATCAGCAGGATCGGGCAGACAATAGCAATGGATTGCGCAATCAGCGCGGGGTCGCGGGCGACGTAATCGGTATATATCGCGATCAGCCAGGGGCCGCCGCCCTGGCCGACAATGGCGGCTAGCAGCATGTAAGCGGCGATCAGCTGTGCGCGCATCCGGTTGGGGGCAAGGCTTGGGATTGCCGCGATGGCGGCGCCGAACGCGACGGTCGCGAAGTAGGTGAGGGGTACCAGCGCGATCGTGCTGACGGTCGCGTCGCTCGCCAACGCGAAGACGAAGACCGAAGGCAGGCAGATCAGAGACCCGAGCAACGGTGTCATGACGAATGCTCGGCGCCCGATGCGGTCGAACAGGCGGTCGCAAATCCATCCGCCCGACAGAGTACCGAGCGTGCCGACCACGACAAACATGGTGCCGTACATCTGGCCGGCTTCGGCCGTTGTCCAGTCGTAGGTGCGCATGAAGAATGTGGGAATCCAGGCCGTGAGGCCGAACTGAAACGCGCTCAGAAGCGACATGCCGATGTAGAGCGACCCCCACAACGCCTTATCGGTGGCAAGGAACGCGAAGGCCTCGCGAGGCGTCGCGGCCTGCGTCGTGGTGCCGGCGCCGCGCCGGGCGGGCTCTCGGACAAAGAAAAAGAGCAGCAACACGGCGAATGTCGGAATGCTCGCCAAGCCGAAGGCGAGTTGCCACGAGCGGACTTCGCCGACGAGCGGCAGGCTGACAAACGCACTGGTCGGCAGGGCGTCGATCAAGAGGCCGCCGAGCACAAGCGCGAGGCCGGACCCAAGAAAACTCGCGCCGGTAATGATGCTGGTCGCAGTCGCGACCCGGCCGGGACGGAAATAGTCGCCGATCACCGAGTATCCGGCCGGAATGAGTGTTGCCTCGCCGATTCCGACCATCATGCGCGCGGCGAACAACTGCCAGTAGCTGCCGGCGATCATGCAGCCCAATGTGGCGACCGACCAGAACAACGCGCCGCCGACAATGATCGCGACACGGTTATAGCTGTCGGCCAGCTTGCCGATCGGGATCGCGACCACGGCATAGAACAAGGCGAACGACAGCCCGAGCAGCAGGCTGACCTGGGT
>VGEM01000114.1 GCA_016869315.1 Alphaproteobacteria bacterium
CGAGCGGGGAGAACCAGCACGCGCTAAGGAAATTGCGGCACGAATCCTGAGTCATCCGATTGACCAAACTGTACGCTACCGAGCCAACAACATGCTGCGATTCATCGATTCGGCAAGAACTTGAGCGCTCGTGTCTGACACGAGTCAGTGATACGTCCGGCCGCCGTCGAGGGTGAGCGTTGTGCCGGTCATGAAAGCGGACTCATGCGACGTGGCAAACAGAATCGCCGCCGCAATCTCGGCGGGCTTGGCGATACGTTTGAGAGCGTACATCGCAGGCGAGATGTTGAGACCATCGGTCATCGGCGTTTCGACCGCGCCGGGGCAGACGGTATTGACGCGAATCGCCGGCGCGAGTTCGGTCGCCAACAACTTGCTGAAGGAAATCACCGCGCCCTTGGACGCGACATAAGCGAGACCGGCGCTGGGTGGCGGCACCAGCGCGGTCGCCGAGGCCATGGTGACGATGGTCCCCCGCCCCGCCGCCTTGCAGACGATGAACGTGCCGGTGGCATTCACGGCCATCACCTTGTTCCACGTCGCGAGATCAGTTCCCTCAATGGTGCCGCGGATCATAATCCTGGCCGAGTTGACCAGTCCGTCGAGCCCGCCGAGTGCCAAGGCCGCGCCGGTGACCGCACGATCGACACTCGCGGAATCAGTGACGTCACAAGGAAACGCTGCGGCCTTGAGCGTCGCGGCAACAGCGTTGAGAGCCTTCTCGTCGCGATCGGCCAGCGCCAGTTTGGCGCCTTCGGCGGCGAACAATTCTGCCGTGGCGCGACCGATACCCGAGGCCGCGCCGGTGATCAGAATCCTCCGCCCAGCCAGGCGCCCCACTTAAGACGTTCCGCCCAGCCGCGCGAAGGCGCCAAAAATGCGGCCAACATAATCATCGCGCACCTTCTTGGCGGCGGCGCGCTCGGCATCGCTCGGAACGTATTTCTCGATCATCTCGGTCGTGACGGCCCCGTGCTTGGTCAACAGCTGCTCGATAATGCGCAGCCGCTCGGCCTGCACCCACTGCGCGGCGCCAAGCTCCATCGTCACCGACACGAGCGCGTCGATCATCGGGTTGTCGAAGTACTGCGGATTTTTGCCATCGCCCGGATCGTTGACCGGCCAGGCGTTTTTTGCGTCACTCATCTTCCAAGACCTTCTCTTTGTGTATGGTGCGACCATAGCAAGGCGGCGGGAGGATCGAAACCGCTTCGTCGCCATTGACGGTTTCTTGCCTGCCGACGCCGGCCGCGATCTATTGACGGACCCGATCAGGAGGTTCCCCATGTCCCGTCTCGCCCCCCTTACCGAAGCGGAATTGCCTGCCGAGATTCGCGAACTGATGTCATCCGGCCATGCACGCATGGGATTTCGCGCGAACGACGGACTGACCTTTGCCCGGGTTCCGGCGATGATTCCCGGACTGATGCAGTTGGTGGCGGCCGTCTATGGCCCCAAGGGGCTGACGCCGCTGCCGCTCCGGAAGCTGGTGGCCTACGTCACGTCGACGGCCGCCGGATGCATCTATTGCCGCTCGCACACCGCCCATGGCGCCTTCAGGGAAGGTGTGGCGCCCGAAAAAATCGCCGCAGCTTGGGATTACGATACCAGCCCCCTCTTCACGCCGGCCGAGCGCGCCGCACTCCGTCTTGCGCATCATGCGGGGTTCGGTCCGGTCCAGGTCACCGACGACGACTTTGCCGCCCTTCGCGTGCATTTCAGCAGTGACGCGATCGCCGAACTCGTCGCCGTCATCGCCTTGTTCGGATTCTTGAACAAGTGGAACGCCGTCATCGCCACCGACCTGGAGGACACACCCATGGCGATCCTGCGCGAAAAAATCGAGCCGCTCGCGCGAACCGCGGATTGAGTGCGCCGATCTTCAGGCCGGCTTAATGGCGTAGGTGGTGCGCGCCAGCATGACGTCCTGGGCGCCGCGTTCCACCGTGAAGCCGGTCTTGGTCAACAACGCGTCGAAGTCGGACGCGATGAAGTCGAGTTCGTAGGGCTCGCCATTGTCCGTGTGATCGATTTCCATGAAATAGCGGAAATAGGGATCGTAGCTTTTGAACCCGGTCGGGAAGTCGAACACATTGAACACGCCGCCGGGCCGCAGGATTCGAAACGCCTCGGCGACAATCTTGCGACCGGCTTCAAGCGTCACTTCGTGAAATAGCAGGAACGCTGTGACCATATCGAAGTGTCCATCGGGATATTTGGTGTCCTCGGCGAGGCGCTGCACAAAGTGGCATTCGACGCCGAGTTCGGCAGCGCGCTTGTGCGCGTATCTCACCTGCGCGGCGGCGACGTCGAGGCCGGTGACTTCGGCGTCCTTGAAACGCTCCTTGGCCGTGACCGTCAACTGACCGATGGAACAGCCAAGATCGATCACGCGCTTCACCTTGCCGTCGGCCGGTGGGCGGAGAGCCTTGGCGAGGCTGAGGTGGTATTCGTCCTGGGTGTTGGCGCCGACGAAGAACACGTTCGAGGCATGGTGGTACCAGTAACCGCAGATCGGATCGCCGCCGTAACCACCCGGTTGAATGTGAATCGGATGCTTGACGTAGGCCGGCGGATCCCATGCCGGATCGTAGGTTACCGTCCCCGGACCCTTCTTGTCGAAGCTCGCGAGTTCGGACTCCCACGTCGCCGCATGGGCTTGAAACGATTCACGGTAGCGCCGCCACATCATTTCCTGGGCGCTACGCAGCATGCGGTTCCGAGTGGCAATCACCGGCACGGGATCGAACAGCGCGCGAACGTCATTGGTGCGCTCGAGCGGTCGGCCGGTCTCTTTTGCTTTTGAAATGGTGGCATCGGCCTCGACCTTCACCGTAGCACCGAGGCGGCCAAAGATGAAGGCTCGCATCCCTTCGCAGAAATCACCGTAGCTGTCGGCATTCAACTCCGGGGCGCGTTTAAGGCGGCCAACCCAGCCGCGGTCAATAATGGCATTCATGGCATGACTCCCTGATACCACCAGTTTAGCAAGACGGCGAACCAATCGGCAAAATGCATTTGCTGATTCTTGCGCTCTGGATCACCATGCGGCCATTGAAAAGTCATCCAGGTCCATCAATCCATGCCGCGTTTGCACCGCCTGAGCCGCCGAGGCTTCACGTCAACACTGTCATGGACGGTCGCCGCATCATCTTTAAGCCGCCGCGCCATGGCCGCCGAAGCTGCCGATGTCATTGTGATCGGCGCCGGCCTTGCCGGATTGAATGCCGCACTTAACCTGGAGGCTGCTGGCCTTAGCGTCATCGTCCTGGAAGCCGCCGACTACGTCGGTGGCCGGACGCGGACGTTTGACTTTCCCATTGGATCGATCAACGCCGGCGGACAGACGATCGGTCCATATTACGCGCGCTTGCGCGATCTCGTGACCAAGCTTGCGGTGCCGCTGATCCCCGCGCCGCGTGGGCTGGCGATGGGCAACTACGTCAACGGCTCGCTGATGTCTTCGGCCGACTGGCCGACATCGAAGGCGAACAAGACCGTCGGCGCCGAACGCAAGGTGCAGCCGCAGGCCTTGGAGTTTTTCTACATGTCGCGCGGCAACAACCCACTGCCCGACCCCGAAAGCTGGAGCGACGCGACGCAAGCGCACTACGACATACCATTGTTGGCGTACTTGCGCAGTAAAGGCGCGTCCGACGAGGCCATCCGCCTGATCGACGTCACCGTCAACGCGCCCGATCTGTCGTCGGCGTCAGCGCTGGCGTATCTGCGCGACATCAAGTGGCTCGAGTGGGGCATGGCCCAGCCGGATCCCAATTCGCAGACCACCTATGGCGCCGGCGCCGGCTACCACGAAATTGCCGGCGGAACTCAGCGCCTGCCGGAAGCCATGGCGCGAGCGCTCAAACAGGAGGTGCGGAAGAAACAACTGGTCCGCTCGATCGACGTCACGGATCGTGGCGCAGAGGTAACGACGCACGATGGTGTCCGCTACCAGGGCAAGTATGTGGTTTCCGCGGTGCCTTTTTCGGCGCTGCGATATGTCGACATCCGGCCCAACCTTGCCGGTCAGCAATTGGCCGCCGTTCAGCAGTCGACCCACGGCAATGCGATTCGCGTCTTCATGGAATTCACCGCACCGTTCTGGGAAGGCGACATCGGCGAGCCGGGCTTGTTTTCTGATACGTCGATCGAACGCGTATTCGCGAACGCGGATGAAGCCGGCAAGCCCTTCGCCCTTAACTGCTGGCTCAACGGCAACGGCGCCAGCCGGCTGGACCAACTGCCGCCCGAGGCGATGTCTGAATTCGTGGTCGAAGAGCTTGCGCGCATTCGCCCTTCGACGCGCGGGCGCGTCAAGGTGCTGAAAGTTCATTCGTGGGCCAAACACTCGGCGTCGGGCTGCTGCCGCCATGTCTACAATGCCGGTCAGGTCATCGCCTGGTCAGAGGTGATGGCGAAATCGCACGGCCGCTTGCATTTCGCGGGCGAGCAAACGCGCAGCATCGAAAGCGGCATGGAGGCCGCCGCGACCACGGGCGAACGCGCGGCCTATGAGATCATCGAGCGCGAAAGTTAGCCTGGATACTACTGGGTAGGACCTTCGCCGCGCGTGCGGGGCGGTGGGACGACATCGACCTTCCCGCGGATTTCGCCGCCTGGATAGCGCGTGGTCGCGATCGAAACATAGGTCCATCCGAGCAGAAGGTACTGCACGTGACCGGCCGCAATCGCGGCTGATCCATGGATCGGGCTCGCCACGCCACCCACACCAAGGTCGATGATCGGTCCGCCATTGGTGCCGGGTTGGGCCGGGCCATGTATTCGCACCGCCGTCACCGGCGAGGTGAGGCCTCGGTACGAAACCTCCCACGTGATCGTCTTGCTGGCGATATCGAACACGATCCTGACATCGCCGGTCCCATCGCTGTCCGTCAACGTGGTTTGATTGTCGGCCGATAGCGACGCCGCAAACGTCCGCTTGCCGCCCCAGAGATCGTCTTCCGGCCCCGCCGCAGACGTAGGCGATACCGAAAACGCGATCAGCGTCACCGCCGATAGTCCCAAGGCGGCGATCCGGAAAGCGTCGAGCATGTCGCGGGTGAATGACATTGCACCGTGCTTCCAGTTTTCAGATCGCCGGCGGCAAATTGGCTTCGATCGGGATGACGCGAAATCCGTCCCCGATGGAATAGCCGACGGCAAAAGAATTACCGGTCATTTCTCCCGGTTTACTGTCCCTGGTATGGGTGAAGAGCAGGCGACCTTTGAAAGCCCATTGCCGCTCACCCGACGCAACCGTGACGATCGACCAGCGACCGACAGGCGCCTCGTCGGGTCCGGCGAGGATCGGCCGCCAGTACGTCGCCATGCATTCGGCCGGGCATGTCTGCGCGGCAAGAATCTGTTCCATCGTATCGGGCGCATACACCGTCAGGCCGTTCCGATCAGCAAAGACCCAATCGAGATCGACGCGCTGGATTGTCATCCAAGGCGGCGTCCCTGGCGGCGGCTCAAGAACGGCGGCCTTTGCGCCATCGACCCCCTGCCCATTCAGGTCCTGCGGATCCTCGTCATCGCCATGTCGGAACAACCGTTGTCCACGGTAGGCCCATTGCCGCGCGCCATCGGGCAGCGGTTCAAACGTCCAATCGCCGCTCGGGTGCGCCAGCCACGGCGCCGTGACCGGCAACCAATGTTCGCCCCTCAACTGCTGCCCCGTATACAACGTGCGGCCCTTGTGATCGGCCAGAACGCGCCCGACCAACGTCGTCTGCAGCGTGAAACTGGCCGGCAACGGAGCCGTCTCAAACGTCAGTACCCAAGGCCCTTCCGCACCCAGTCGTGCACCCGGAAAGGTATCCGCAACCGAGGTGTAGAGGGCTTTGCCTTCGAAAGCCCACTGTCGATCGCCTTCGGGCCTGGTCACCACGGTCCAGCCCGGCGGCGGCGGCGCATCGGCCGACACTAACAATGGCCGCGCCTTGTCGAGGCACGCTTCGATGCAGGTGATTGCTCCAGCGGAAAGTTCACTCCGACTCCAATACAGCGCGCGGCGATCCGTGGTTACAAAGGTCTTTCCGGCATCGGATTGCTCGAACGCGACGCCATTGGGCGTCTCCCCCGCCTGGGCGACCGACGCCAACGCCCCGGCGGCGATCAACGCCACCGCACCTTCGAACAGACCACGCGCGATTCGATTCGGCATTGCGATCTCAGGCCATGACCTCGGTGATCGGCTGGTCGGTGCGCAAGGACTTCACGCCCCATTCGGCGATCGGGACCCCCATGACGCGCATCGCCGTCAGACCGACCCGCGAGATCGGGCCGGCATTTCCGGCAATCGCGAGGCCGGTCTTCAGACGGCCACCGGCGCGCCCGATGGTGAGGCTTGGGATGCCGATGACCGAGTGGGTCTTGGCGTCGCTGGTGTCGGTTTGGGCCAAGATCAGCAAATTGTCGAGCAAAGTCCCGTCGCCTTCGCGGGTTGACTTGAGTTGATTCAACAGACCGGCGAGCGCGATGAAGCTGCGCTCATTGAACCATGCGGTCTCCACTTGATAACCAACGTCGACGTCGAGCGGTTCTTCGTGCGACAGAATATGGTGCGTAAACGTCGTGCCCTTGGCGCGCAGCTCGGACGCGGCTTGAGAATACAACAGGTTGAACACACGGGTCTGGTCGCAGGCGAGCGCCATGGCAATGAGCTTCGAAAACGTATCGTGTGCGGCAAGCGACTGCTCGACCTGAAGAGTCGGCGTGCCTTCGGCCGGCGCCTGCGGGCGGACGCAGGCATCAAGTGGCGGCGGCGCCGACGACATCACCTGAAGCTGGTTCTCGAGCTCGCGCACCGCCGTGAAGTATTGGTCGAGGCGCTCCTTATCCGAGGCCCCGGCATCACGGACCAAGGCCTGTCGTTGCGCCGAGACCGCCGACAGAACGCTTTGCCGCAGAACCAATCGTGGATCGGGCGTGAAGGTCGCCGCGTTGGGATCGCGGAATTCCGGACCGAACAGCCGAAGGTACAACTGCAACGGCGACACCTCGCCGGCGTTGTGGCTGCCCGCCCGGCCATAGGAATAGCTGTCTTTGGCAAGACCCGTGCACGACATCTCGATCGATCGAAATCGCGTGCTGCCGCCGATGGCCTCGGCGACGAATGTATCGAGAGTCGGCGCCGGAATTCGGCCGAAGCCCGACGGAATCGCGCCCGTCTTGGCGGCGACCCAGCCGGTGAAATGAACCGTGCTTGCCGCGCCGTCCAGCGGCGCGTTAAAGGCGCGGAAGTAATTGATATAATCCTGGCGAAACGGCTCGATCGCCGCGCACTCGTCCGTAAAGCGGTAGTCGGTCCCCTCCAACGCTTTGAACCCGCGCCCCGGCGTGTGCCCGAGACCCCAAAACCAGGTTCCAAATCGCACCGGCATCGGCGCGCCGGAGGCCAATGCGGTACCACTGTCATTGAGCGTCGCGTCGAGAAACGGCAGACCAACGCTGATGGCGGCGCCGCCAAGCGCACCGCGCAGCAAGGCGCGACGGCTTTGATGTCGCGACTTGACAAGGAGAGTCATCAGCGATCCTCCGGATTACTGTTGACGACCGATGCCGCTTCCTGTCGAGGCTCGGTTGCGACACCGAGCGCGAAAAAATTCGGACTGAGAACGATGGCCTCAAGCAGCGGTTTGAGGCGAAAGCCGTTGTCGGCAAACCGCTCCAATAGGTACTTTTCCCACGATGCCTGCGGGCCTTCGACCACGCCGGAGAGCGCATAGGCGACGACCCGGCGAACCAGGCAGGGGGGCACACCCGGATGGTTTTTGAGTGCCGCGGCGAGCCCGGCCGGATCGGCGAACGGCACGCCGTCAAAGTCGCCAGAGACATCGATCGCCTGCCCCGCATCGGTGGCACGGTACTGCCCCGCGCCATCGAAATTCTCGAACGCCAGTCCGATACCGTCCATGATCTTATGGCACCCCGCGCAGGTCGGGACCGTGTTGTGAGCATCAAGCCGTTGCCGCGCGATCAGGTTGGCCGAGTTTGGGGCATTGAAAAGCGTGAAGTCGACGTCACCGGGCGGATCAGGCACCTTCTGGCACAAAAGGAGTTCACGCACCGCTTTGCCGCGGATGGTTGGCGAACTTCGTCCAGGGTGTGCGTAGAGCGCGACGAAGCCCGCCAGCGTTTGAATTCCCTGGCGATCGCTGCCGGCCGGAAACTCGAACGGAGACCAACCGCTGGGGTCGGTGACCGGAACGCGGTAAATCCTGCCCAATGCCGGGGTCATGAATGTCTGCGACGTGTCGAACAAAGTCCGGTAGTCGGCCGCGCGCGCGACCAGCTGATCCGAAATGGTTCTCAGCAATTGCTCGCGGGCGTCGGCGCTGACCATGGGGTCGAACGCCGGATAGATGTCGGGGTCCTTCTCCAGGCCCGTGAACTTGTCGAGAGCGAGCATGTCGGCAAACAGCGCGCGGACGCCATCAACGAGGCGCGGCGAGCCGAGCAGGCGTGCGACCTGATCGCGAAGTCCGGATTCGGTGTCGAGTACGCCATTCTCGGCGGCGTCCAGCAGCACGACATCGGGCGTCGTATTCCATAGAAAGAAACTGAGTCGGGTCGCCTTGGCGACGGACGTGAGACGCAACGGCGCGCTCGCCCCCGCGCCCGCTTCCCTGGTGTCGGCGACGAACAAGAACTGCGGGCTGACCAGAAGCGCGCTGAGGCCGAATGCGAGGCCGCCGTAAGCATCGCCGGTCCCGCGCGCCGCCGTTGCCGATAGTTCGGCGACGCGATCGAGTTCACCGGTCGTCAATGGACGGCGGTACAGCAGCCGCCCCACACTGGCCAGAAACTGTCGCACGCACTGATCGTCAGCAGCTCCGGCGCTGTTTGGCTCACAGCCGATCAGAAGGCGGCGATTGTCCGGGTCGACCACCTGCGCCGCAATCCCGTGCGCCAGTCGTTCCAATTTCTCGAAACTCGAAGCCGAAACAGTGGCACGGGCAGCGCTGGCCGCGACCAAATCGCCTTCGCGCAAAATCGGGGCGAACTCGCCGGCGACAATAATTTGAGGCCCGAATACATCGGAAATAATATTGCGGTATTGATCTTCCGTGAGCCGGCGAAGCATCGGCTGCGCGTCGCTGATGGCCGGTTCCGGAGCATCGCAGGCGGCGAGCCCAACCGCGGCCGCCACGATCCCGGCAACGATCTTCAGGGTTCGACGAGAGACACGTGCGCTCATTCGCCGCGCCTTACTTCTGGTCGGCCGGAGGCGGCGTCGCGGCCGACGTCAGACTTCTGACCACCCGCTCCGTCTCCACTTCGGTTTGACCGGGCGATGCAATGACAAAACCGGCGACCGCCTTGAAGTCAAAAGCGGACGATAGCGCCGTGCACTGGCTGGTGTTGGGGTCGGGATAACCATCGGCAAGCTCGTGGGCCGCCACATACATCGCCGGGCAATCGTACTGACCGACCGGAACGTTGTGTTGAACCTTGACGATGTGATCCCAGAAGCTCTCGACCGGATGATAGCCGACCCACATACCGTCGGCGCGCGTGCTGTCGTCGGAGACCTTGATCTCGATCGAAAAGTCGCGGAAGACCATGTCCGTGGCGGCATCGTTGCCGTAAATCGGCAGGGTCATGTCGCCGGGGTCGGTATGTATGACACCATCGACAATCCGGCCCTTGACCACTTGGCCATAACGTTCGCGTATCGCTTCATAAGTTGAGAACGGCACGATGCGCCCACGTGTGTCGAAGTGCAGATTTGTCGCCGACAGATAGAACGCCACCTCGACCGCATCGTCATTGCGCGGATCGTCTACGCCGGCGACGTCGATCAGGATAATGCCCTTGCTCTCGTCCTGACGCTCTCGATTGGCGTGGTGCTCGAGGTAGCCCTTGTCGCGGTAGCCATATACGCAGCCCATCAGGCGATAGAGCTGATTGTCGATCCCCGGCGTTCCGTCAGGCGTGGTGAAGTTCCCATGCGCGCACGTCTTCGGAGTCGCGGCTCCATCATTGTTTCCGTCGAGGTTCCGGCCGTACGAGTAGCGACCGCCGACGACGCGCATCGGCGGGTCGACCACCGAAGCCGGGCTCCAACACACGTCTTCGCCCTTGGGACCGCGAAGATAGGACTGAGGCCGCCGCGGCAGATCCAGCACTTGCAGGGTTCCGCCCTTGGTGACGGCATCCTTCTGCTCGCGCGACAGGCTGTCGATCCAGATTTCGTCGTTGCCGATGGCGATGCCGTCGGGGCATTCCTCCATGTATTCGGTTTCGTATATCGCCGTCTTCCACGATTCGACCACGAAGCCGAGCCGGCCGGAGGCGGCTGC